>CAMYJP010000339.1 GCA_947258675.1 uncultured Desulfobulbaceae bacterium
AAAAAAATTGATCACCTTCTCTGTCCAATGGTCATGGAAGACCAATAGCCAGGTTATCTGTCGAAACAATATAATTTTTAGAAAAATTATAAAGCTTGCCGGAAGCAATAAAACATAAACCAGTATCATTACTACTCTGTTCGAGATTGTTTTGAACCGTTATATTTCCGGAGGATATAGAGTCTACAGAAACTTCAGCAAAAGCTTGAGTCAGGTCAGCTTCATTTGTATCAGTTCCCACCAGTCGAGGCAGAGATGTGTCACTACCCGTTGCATTATTGATGACTGATGGCTGCCGAGTAATGTTGTATTTGCCGTCTGTCGCATTTGAAATGTCAAAGGTAAGCGTGAACAAAACAGGATTGATTCCACCGGCCAGCACACGCGCTCCTGCAACCATGGTCCCGGTCTGATTTATTTCATTTCCTGCCAGCAACGGTTGATCATAATCCACTGAATCTATGGTCACGCTCGTAGGCGCGCCAGGTGCTATCGGTAAAAATTGATTGGCAAAGGTATCAAAGAATTCACTGCTAATTCTTGTCAGGTCTAAAGCGGATGTATCATACACAACAGTAAAGGCAGCCCCTGCTATCTCAGTGGGATCGTCAACTGTGATTTCCACATCAACTGTTGTAACTGCTCCGCCCTCAGCATCAACAACTGCATCTTGTATATTCAGGGTGACCGCCCATGCGTCATTGATTGCAAGGAATACTGTCACAACAAAAATTAAAATAGAAATAGTACGATAGCTCACAGCTTCAATCCGCATTACAATATATTAGGTAAATTGCCTGATTCAATTGTATACACCTATATGATCAAAATAGCAAAAAAGTCAGGTACGGAGTCAATTTGGTAAGTTTGCAGGCTAGCAGGAAAGGGGCAGGCAGAAAAACTATTATGAAAACATTAGTTCCTGACAAACTCATCCTTATGCCAGATTCCTTGTTTTTTCTTTCCTGAAGGATCCATTAGTAAACCTGTTCCATGTCTTAAATTGTTTTTCCATTGCCCTTCATATACTGAACCATCGCTGTATGTCTTTGTCCCCTTCCCGGATGCATATCCGTTCTTCCATTCTCCAGTATATTTTGAACCATCAGTGTAGGTCATAGCACCTTGTCCATAGGGCAGACCATTTTCCCAATCACCTCTATAGGATGTGCCGTCTACAAAGATATAGGTTCCCAGGCCATTTTCACATTCACCTTCAATACAATCTCCTTCCTCACCGCAACCTTCTTCCTCACCATAGGCAATAAAGGGAAACACAAGAACGAAAAGGGAGAGTAAAATGAATAGTACTTTTTTCATGAATCTATAACACCTCAGGAGATCGCAGCATATATTATAGTTTCTATTTAGCTGTCCAAGTCTGTTCAATGATCATTTTTTCATCAAAGTAAATCCTGCCGATGAATCTGTCCCCGGTTTTAAAATCACCTACCCCTTTTGGTGTGCCTGTCATAATGATATCACCATCTTCCAGTGTCATGAATTGCTGAATCTCCTCCACAATAAAATCCGGTTTGTATATCATCAACTCACACCCACCTTTCTGGAATATTTTGCCATTTAATACCAACTCCAATTGAAGGAAAGAGAAGTCGCCATTGAATGGAACAAAGTGACTGAATACGGCAGACCTGTCAAATGACTTGGCTCTCTCCCATGGCTGACCCTTTTCTTTAAGTTTTGTCTGTAGAGGACGTTTAGTGATGTCAAAACCGAATCCTACTCCCGAAATCCTACTATTCTTAATGAGAAATGCAATTTCTCCTTCATAATGAAATCCTTTCGTATTTTCTGAAACTAATTCATTTGATATAGAGGAGTTCGGTTTTAAAAATATGACAGGTTCTGTGGGAAAATCACTTTTCAACTCTTCAATATGGTCGACATAATTCCATCCGACACATACCACCTTGGTTGGCGCTGTTTCTTTAGAATCGAAAATAATTGTATTCACTATTGTGTCCCCATTGTAAACAATGAACTATCCCTAGAAGATAAGCCTCGACTTCGAGCTGCAGATATGAGACCTGCAAAAAATAAATGCCCTACTCATTCGATGTAACTTTCACCTCCTGTGACTGCAGCCTTTTGTAATAAAAATTCTGGCCATACAACACACTAACCGGGTTGTGGCCGGCCACCCTGTCCTTGACAACCAGGGTGGTTACCGGAGCATCTGAATATTTACTGAAAAGCATATCATGGCCGACACAAAGCCCGACAATAATATTCATGTCAGTTTCAGCTCGATTCAAAAGTTTTGCCTGGGCAACCGGGTTACAGGCTGGTTCAAAAGTCTGCGGCCGAACCTTTTCTTGTTCTTCAAGCCCCAACTCCAGTTTATCAATACTTCCAGTTTTGCAGCAGACACTTACCGGAATAAAACCTTGTGCCTTGATAATGGCCGCTAGCCTGTTGGTTTCATCTAGCAGGCCTATGCAAGTTGCCATACCTATTTTCTGATACCCCATCAGCTTAGCAAATGCAATAGTGTCTTCAACCCTGGTCCAGCGGGCATTTACTGCATCACTTCCAGGCACCGGTTCGTAACAGAGACCTTCTACCTTGGCTGCCACTTGTGCCATTTTTGCATCATCACTATCACCTTTATAAAGCTCAAAACAATCCTCTATAACATCCAGATGATGCTTTGATGGACAATTCCCCGGTTTAGGTGGTTTGTTTTCAGGATCACCGCTCCAGCAATTACTGGCTCCACTCTTCTGCCACACCTTGCTGCATTGACTGCAGGTAAAATTGGTATTTTCCATCATGTTATCCTATCGGGTTATTTTAGTTGTGTATGAAAATTTTATTGAACCAGGATGACTGGGGTTAGCACAACTGTATAATTAAAGGTACAATACCTATTATACCAGCTCAACCCAAATTACCTTTGAAAAAAGTTGAAAAGGTTCTGAGAATTGCAAGAACAAACCATTATTGGCCAAAGTTCTTGTTTTAAGGAGATAGTAACTATTGATGATAGTTATCTTTATACGAAGGGGGAGTACTCTAATCCTTCATGTATAGTTCATAGCAGGCATCGATGATTTGAGTTTGTATTTGTCGATGCTGAATGGATGGTAGCTCTTTTGTTCTTAAAGAGATTTCTTC
>CAMYJP010000340.1 GCA_947258675.1 uncultured Desulfobulbaceae bacterium
ACCCTCTTTATCGATCAGGTAGGTGCCGCGCAACGCTATGCCTTCGGTGAGCAAAACACCATACTGGCGGGATATCTTTTTGTCTAGATCGGCTACCAGTGGATACCTAATGTTACCGATTCCCCCTTCTTTAACCGGTGTATTTTTCCAGGCCCAGTGTGAGAACTGAGAGTCAACCGAGACACCGATAACCTGGCAGTTTTTTTCTTCGAATTTGCCAAGCATCTTGTCAAAAGCGATGATCTCTGAGGGGCAGACAAAGGTAAAGTCCAGTGGATAGAAAAAAAGTATCACATATTTGCCTCTGTAATCAGAGAGCTTGAAGTTTTCATTAAAGGTGTTGTCGCCCATTACTGCAACGGCAGTAAAATTTGGAGCTTCACGGGTAACAAGGGCG
Organism: uncultured Desulfobulbaceae bacterium; assembly: GCA_947258675.1. Next base: position 398 of record CAMYJP010000340.1, read on the forward strand.
GTCATTTTTTGATCCTCCTTTTTAAATATCTAGACATATAAATGTATGAATCGATTACCAGTTTTCAGCTAGAAGTTCATAATACCCCTGGGGGTGGTTGCAGGCCGGGCATTTATCGGGTGGTTCCGTGCTTGAATGCAGGTAACCGCACTTGAGGCAGTACCAGGTCACATCGGCGTCCCGTTTAAAAACCTGGCCGTTTTTAATGTTTTCCATAAAAGCAAGATATTGTTTTTCATGCTGTTTTTCAGCGGCGGCAATGGCGGAGAATACTTTGGCGATATCATCAAATCCCTCGCTCAGAGCGGTGGACGCAAATTCAGGATACATTTCATTGTACTCGTATCTTTCTCCCGCAGCAGACGCTTCAAGGTTTTCAAGAGTAGTACCGATAATTCCAGCTGGAAAGGCAGCTGTAATCTCTACTTCACCACCCTCAAGAAATTGGAAAAGCCGTTTGGCATGTGCTCTTTCCTGCTCTGCAGTGCGGTCAAAAATTTTGGAAATCTGCACATATCCTTCTTTTGCTGCCTGTTTGGCAAAAAAACCATAGCGGTTTCTGGCCTGAGACTCACCGGCAAAGGCGGTTAAAATATTCTTTTCTGTTTGGGTATTGTTCAAAATCGACATCCTGCTCCTCCTTTTCAGTTGAGTACTTTTTTCCCATCATCGGTAATCGCGTATTTGCATCGAACCGGACTGTCGACATAGCCTTTTTTCCTAAGGGCAGTTATCTGGCAGCTGACCTGTTTGGCCTCAAGGGTGGTGACAGCGGCGATATCCTTGCCTCCCCAAGGATCATCAGCTTTGGCCAAAGCTTCAAGAACTTCCCGCTGTTTGTCATTGAGTTCTGAGCAGTTTTTTGTTTTGCAAGCCATGGTTATACTCCTTTTTCTATTAGTTATTTCTTTTTATTACAATGAGGACAGAGTCCAAAAAATTCTATTCTGTGTCCGGAAATTATGTAGCCTTTGTCGCTGTCGGGAATCAATAGGTGATCATTATCCGTAACCTTATCTATATTTTCAACACGGTGACATTGGATGCAGTAGATGTGGTTATGGTCATGAGTATTCCAGTCAAAGCGTTTCTGGCGTCCGCTGATCGCCATTTTCTTAATAAGACCGGCCTGAGACAAAATCTCTAGATTTCTGTACACGGTTGCTAGGCTGATTCTGGGCAACCTTTCCTTTACTCTCTCGTACAGTTCGTCCGCAGTAGGGTGATTGGAACTTTTTTTTAGTTCTTCGAGTATTATTTCTCGCTGATGGGTCATTCGTAGATTTTTCACAGCACCTGATCCGGTTGGCTAATTGCAAATTTTTCTTACATGTAATTGATAATTATTATCATGTCAAGGTAAAGTTTAACAGCCAGGGATTATGAAGATGGAAATGATAGGTGATACAGGTGGAAGTCCAATCTTCCACCTGAAATTACTTCGGAAGTTTATTCAGCGATAAAATCGGCTCTGCGGTTCTGGCCCCAGGAGAACTCATCGGAATCGCTGAAAAGAGGTCGCTCTTCTCCGTAGCTCACAGTTCGGAGGCGATACTCTTCGACACCAAGTTCAATAAGATAGTTTTTCGCATTTAAAGCCCGCCGTTCACCAAGGGCAAGGTTGTATTCATTGGTTCCCCGTTCGTCGCAGTTTCCTTCAATGACAAGTTGAGCGGAAGGGTTCTGGCTCATATAGGAAGCATTGGCTTCCAGACTGGATGACTGGTCGGAGCGGATGGCGGCTTGATCAAAATCGAAATAGATAGGTTCAAGTCCCGGGGTTGAACGTCCGTGTAGTCTTTTATACTCGTCACTGTCCTGATTGGCCATGGAAAGGGAATCCACACCAGTTGAATCAAGGGTGTCGACACTCGGTCCGATTTCTTCGGAGATCATGCCTGCCTGTCGGGAAGCATATTCAATGTCCTTTCCTTCAGGCATATTCTTTTTGGATCCGGGACTGTAAGGGGAAAGCTCTTTGGGACCGCAGCCGGACAGGATAACAATCGAGCCGCAGATCAGGGAAACAAGAAAGGTGCGAAAAACCTTGTTCATGGGGTCTCCTTTACTGGTAAAGAAATGGAAGTGTGATCTTTGCATTATTCTAATCTTCTCCATGGCGGCGTCAAGAAAAAACATGGACGAAGTGGACAAGATTTGTGGGTGGTGTTTTTCCGGATTAATGGATGGTATGACACCCTTGAGGAAAACACAGGTAATATTGGCGGAGTTAAAGGTTAAAAAAAAGCGGCCCTGCAAGAGAATTTGCAGGGCCGCCTGTAAGAGGTCCGGTGGACCGGTTTTAATTATTTTTTCAAAGATCCAGGGATCCTGATATCTTCAACGAGGTGCTGGATGTGCTCCGGCGGTGGTGCAGTCATCTGGGTAACTACAATGGCTACAACAAAGTTGATCAGGGCGCCAACGGCTCCAAAAGCCTCAGGCTGAATACCCATAAACCAGTTTTCTGCTGTATTGGCAGCCATTGCCGTGCCTTTGATAAAGAACCAGCCCTTAAACCAGAAGATGTAGATAAGGGTGGAAAGAAGACCGGAAAGCATGCCAAACGTTGCCCCTGCCCTATTACAGCGCTTGTAGAAAATACCAAGCATAATGGCCGGGAACAGGGATGAGGCAGCCAGGCCAAAGGCAAGCGCGACAACCTGGGCTGCAAAACCCGGAGGATTCATGCCAAAGAAACCGGCAACGCAGATGGCACCGGCCATGGCAATCC
>CAMYJP010000341.1 GCA_947258675.1 uncultured Desulfobulbaceae bacterium
TGCAAATGGTGCTCCATGGAACTCAAATTTATACTTGAGGGTATAATTGACCTGATAAGTATCCCCGGCCATAATATAGGATTTGATTTTTCGAAACACCGCCAGGTATTCCGTCCGTTCCATATTCAAGCGTAGATTGCGGATCAAATATTCCTCCCCAGGTGGAGGTCCTGAATCATTTTTGGTGAGGTATTGTCGGCCGCTGAAAGAATGGCTGGCATGCTCATAGGTATACGGTTCGGTAAATACCCACAAATCCGCCAGCACCTCGGTATCACCCGTATTGGAAACAGAGTCAAAAGCTTTGGCCAGGACCGGCTCCAGGCGATAGCCGAATTCAAATCCCAGCCAGCCGGCAAGGAACATGCCGCGCTGTAAATGTTCTTCGGCCCGCTTCAGGAAAACGGACGGATCATCGCCGCGCCGGCAAACAATACGATCAACCGGTTGCACAAAGATAAAAGAGCGGCACTCTTCCCTTGTTGTTTTTGTAGTCTCAAGGAAAACACAAACATCCTCTTCAGCAAGAAAATCCTGGAGAGAACGGAGCAATGTATCTGATAACGGCGTTGAAGGCATGCTAATCCGCTTGGAGCATAGAAATTTCTCTTTCTTTTAATATAAGTATATTATTTTAACATAACCGATCACATGAGGAAAAAGAGTATCGGAAGACAGTCCTTTACCCTGCAAGTGATCACAGGCAGTATATTCTATATTGTCCGGGTAGATATCAATATAGTTTGCCCACCTGTTTAAACACACGAATTTTATATGGAGCAAGATATTTACACGAAATAGATGCTTTTTTCAATCAGCCCTTCACTAAATCTTGCAGGATTGACTGTAATATTTTAAGATATCAAATTTTCTTGTCGTTTCACAACAGCCCATGTTTTTCTAACGGTTCAGAGTTTTTTGCTTTTATCGGCGTTTTTACTTTTAATACGTAAGGAGGAAGGCGAATGTTAATCAAAGATTGGATGGCTACGGACGTTCTGACAATTGACGAAAACACGTCTGTCATGCGCGCCACCCGTGTTATGAAAGAAAAAAAAATCCGCAGATTGCCCGTCCTCTCCCATGGCAAACTTGTGGGTCTTATTACTGATCGGGACTTGAAAGATGCCTCGCCGTCAAAATCGACGTCCCTGGATATTCATGAAATGTATTATCTACTCTCTGAGATGAAAGTAAAAGAAATGATGACACCCAACCCGGTCTGCATGCTCGAATACGATACTCTTGAAAAAGCAGCTGTTGTCATGCTGATGAACAAAATTTCCGGTCTGCCGATCACGAATGAATCAGGACACCTGGTCGGTCTGGTAAGCGAAACAGACGTATTTCAGGCTTTTATAGATAGTACCGGTATTCAGGATGGCACGGTCCATTATGTCTTTGATCTGCCCGATGCCCCGGGCTCGGTTAGCAAGCTGGTCGATAAACTCCGTCAGTATCCCATTCGAATGCGATCCATCCTGACCTCCTTTGACCAAGACAAGGAAGGGATCAAACGGGTCTCTATCCGAGTTAGTATTGATCCTGAAAAAATTGAGGAACTGACTAAAGAACTGTCCGAATCTTTTGACTTGGTCTATAACACCAAGGACGAATTATCAAATCTGCCCAAAGTTGTCAGAAAGTAAAATGCAAATCGTTAGCTAGTTTATCTTCAACTGTAAATCTTAAAGCAAGGAGAGTATTCCATGTCCCGAAAAATGGTCACCATTGACGGTAATCAGGCTTGCACCCATGTGGCCTATGCAACCAGTGAAATCATTACCATCTACCCTATCACCCCATCTTCACCTATGGCTGCCGAAGCGGATGCAAAAGCGACTGCCGGTCAGAAGAACATCTGGGGTTCTGTACCATCTGTCACTCAGATGCAATCCGAGGGCGGCGTTGCCGGATCCCTGCATGGTTCTTTAACCACCGGCGCCCTGTGCACTACCTTTACAGCCTCCCAGGGTCTCTTCCTGATGATGCCGAACATGTATAAACTTGCCGGCGAATTGACTCCCACCGTATTCCACATTACGGCCAGGTCTGTTGCCTGCCAGGGATTGTCCATCTTCGGTGACCACGGAGATGTCATGGCTGTTCGCCAGACCGGCTGGGGCATGCTCTGTTCCCAGAATGTGCAGGAATGCCAGGACATGGCTCTGATCTCCACCCAGGCCGCCCTGAAATCCCGCGTCCCGTTCATGCACTTTTTCGACGGCTTCCGTACCTCCCATGAAATCCAAAAAATGGAGCAGCTCTCTGATGATGATATGCGGGCCATTGTTGATGAGGATCTGATTATTGAACACCGCAATCGCGGCCTGAGCCCTGACCGACCGATGATGCGCGGAACTGCCCAGAATCCTGATGTATATTTCACCGGTCGGGAGACGGTAAACAAGTATTATGAAGCCATCCCGGGAATCATCCAGGAGACCATGGACAAGTTCGGCAAACTCACCGGTCGTCAGTACAACCTGTTCGACTATATCGGCGCCCCGGATGCTGAGGAAGTGGTTGTAATGATGGGTTCCGGTGCTGAAACGGTAGCCGCAACCGCCGAGCATCTGATCGCCGAAGGCAAAAAAGTAGGCCTCGTCATTGTCCGCTTATTCAGACCATTTGATTCAAAGGCCATGGTCAATGCCTTACCGGCCACCGTAAAACGTATCACTGTTCTTGATAGAACAAAAGAGCCGGGAGCACCCGGAGAGCCCCTCTACCTCGACATCCGAGCTGCAGTAGGAGAAGCGGTCGAGTCTTCAAACACCCATGTACAACCCATGATTTTAAGCGGTCGCTACGGACTTGGCTCTGCTGAATTCACCCCGGCAATGGTCAAAGCGGTTTATGACAATATGGCCTCCTGGGCTCCGAAAAATCATTTCTGTGTCGGTCCAGATGACGATGTTTCCTTCACCAGCCTTGCATACGATGAATCGTTTAACATTGAAGGTGATGTTTACCGGGCCATGTTTTTTGGTCTGGGTGCAGACGGCACGGTTGGCGCCAACAAGAATACTATTAAAATTATCGGTACTGAAACGGACAACAGCGCCCAGGGATATTTTGTCTATGATTCTAAAAAATCAGGTTCCATAACCACCAGCCACCT
>CAMYJP010000342.1 GCA_947258675.1 uncultured Desulfobulbaceae bacterium
TGAAGCCAGGGCAAAGCTCTACAAACTGCTCGATGAGGCTGCTTCGTCTCACGAACCAATTCAGATTACCGGGAAAAGAAACAATGCCGTACTCATCTCTGAAGATGATTGGCGCGCGATACAGGAGACACTTCATCTGCTTTCAATTCCGGGCATGAGGGAATCAATTCGTAAGGGACTTAAAACTCCTGTGGAAAAGTGCAGTAAAAATATAAAGTGGTGAGCTGGCAGCTCGTTTTCACACGGCAGGCACAAAAAGATGCAAAAAAGCTTTCCGCCTCAGGGCTTCGTTCAAAGGCCGGAGAACTGCTGGAAATTCTGAAAAAGAACCCATTCAAACAGCCTCCCCCTTTTGAAAAATTGATGGGAGACCTGTCCGGGGCATATTCCCGCCGCATTAATATTCAACATCGTCTGGTATATCAGGTCATCAAGGACATCAAGACCATCAAGATAATCCGCATGTGGACGCATTACGAGTAGGGGCAATTCATTAATTGCCCCTGCAGATTAAAATAATAAATATCGAGGTTGAACCTCGATATTTATTATTTTTTCTTTTCTGATCTTATTCTGCTATGTTAATATTTAAGAAAAGGAGTATAAATGAAATATCGAATCTTGATTGAACAGGATGAAGATGGCGTATTTATAGCAGAATGCCCTTCATTGCCGGGGTGCATTTCTCAGGGAAAAACACGATCCGAAGCACTTACAAATATTCAGGACGCGATAAAAGGTTATATTGACAGTTTAAAGAAACATGATGAACCTGTTCCTCCCGCTATTGATGAAGAGATTATTGAGGTAGCCATTTGAGCAAACTGCCAGTTGTCTCTGGCAAGCAGGCGTGTAAGATATTAGAAAAAACAGGTTATCGCACTGACCATCAGTCCGGAAGCCATATAATCCTTAGAAATCAAAACCCGCCTTATAGAAGATTAACGATCCCAAACCATAAAGAATTGGCGAAGGGCACTTTGCGAGCAATCATACGTCAGGCCGGCCTCACCGTTGATGAATTTGTTAAATTGATGTAGAAATCGCAGGGGCACGTTGCAACGTGCTCCTGCGGTATTGTTATTTTTGAATATTGAATCCGTTCATTACCCCTTGACGTTATATGATAATAAGCCCCTGGAAACTCGATTCGCAAAGTTCATACCATTCATGTCCCCCAAAACAGTTTGGATAATTACAGTTTAATCAGGCAATAAATTAAAACAGATTGTTGATTTGGTGGTATTCTGTAAAATGTGTAGGCCCCATCGACAACATGCCTCTACGCACAATATTCTTTTTAACCTATGGAAATTACAATCCGCGTCTTAATTCTGTTATAATTCAGCGGAGGAAATATTCATGACTTCAATTCAGACCAAAGAAGAGCTTTTAAATGTGCTTTTGCAATATAAGGACACTTTGAAAAGCTATGGAGTCAACAGAATTGGCCTTTTCGGTTCATTCGTAAAGGATAGGCAGAACGCTGAAAGTGATATAGATTTACTCGTTGAATTCCTTCCTGACCAGAAGAATTTCAGGAACTTTATAAACCTTGCTTTCTTTCTCGAAGATATGCTCAATCGAAAAGTTGAACTTGTAACCGCTGAGAGTCTGAGCCCATATCTCAAGCCCTATATCCTGAAAGAGGTCGAGTATGTCTTACCGTGAATACCTTAAGCACATTCTGGATGAGACAGAATTCCTCTCACAAAAAGTGCCCGGAATTGAAAAGAATGACTTCCTGAAAGATGAAGTTCTGAAACGTGCATTTGTCCGAAGCCTTGAAATAATTGGTGAGGCAACAAAAAAACTGCCGGATGATGTAAGGGAAAAGCACGACAAAATAGACTAGCGGGCCATTGCCGGAACGAGAGACAAACTGATACATGATTACTTGGGCATCGATTATGATATTATCTGGGATATTGTGACAAACGAGATTCCAAACCTCAGGGTCCACATAAAAGAAATGTTAAAAACAGACTAAAAAGTCTGTATCTGTCGATGTTGAAGCCCGGTTACTTTATTGGCAAGAGATAAGCTTCGTGCCATCCATGTCCCCCGAAATAATTTGGATAATTATAGTTTAATCAGGTAATAAATTAAAACAAATTTTTGAGTTGGTGGTATTTTGTAAAAAGTGCACTAGCTGATCCCATCTGCAAAGGCTGAAGAACCACTGGATATTCTGAAGAAAGACCCTTTCAAACAGTCTCCTCCTTTTGAAAAGCTGATGGGAGACCTGTCAGGGGCATATTCCCGCCGGATTAACATTCAGCATCGATTGGTATATCAGGTTATCAAGGATATTAAGACTATTAAGATAATCCGCATGTGGACACATTACGAGTAGGGGCAATTCCCGACACGGGTCTACGCGAGGATCGCTCCGACATGAATTGCCCCTACGTTTTAATATGCAATCCATTTTGTAGGGGCACGTCGCGACGTGCCCCTACTTGCCCAAAAATCCTTCCCTTAGGTATACTTCAAGGTTAGAAATGTAGAATTCATTCTGACATAATTGGTAATCGGAGGTCGTCATGCCCCTTTTCGGTGAGCTGTTTATCAGCGAATTGCTAAAAAAACCTGTTCTTGACCCAAAAGGGGACGAACTCGGAAGATTAAAAGACTTTGTTGTCATCAAAGGCGATCCTCTCCCCCGTGTTTCCGCTCTTATCCTGGAAGAGAAAAAGAAACGCTATGTCCTTGAGTGGGAAAACGTAGGCATTTTCAATAAACGTATTATATCCTCCAAGGTTTATGCCCCCAGAGTCGAACCCTATGAACCGTCAGAAGACATTCTTTTAATCGTCAGGGACGTCTTTGACAAGCAGATTGTTGATGCTGATGGAGCAAAGGTTGTGCGCGTCAATGATGTGCAGCTTGAGGGAATAAATGACAATGCCTGCGTCAATGGTGTTGATGTCGGCCTGCGGGGGATATTGAGACGTCTGGGCATAGAACGTAAAACCGAAAAATTCTATCAGTTCATGGGCAAATCAATCCCTCAAAATATCATTCGCTGGAGCTTTATCCAGCCCCTTGAACCACGGCTTTCTCAAATATCATTAAATATCCCCAGGCAGATGATATCTGATCTCCACCCGGCTGATAT
>CAMYJP010000343.1 GCA_947258675.1 uncultured Desulfobulbaceae bacterium
ACGCCCACTTCTTTTATTAAAGGTGTTGTTGTTTCACCGTTTAAAATCCTCGAATCAGAACTTATGATGCAGTATTACAAATTGAACCGAAAAGTGCTGGCCGGGGCTGATTTTGTTATTACCCAGTTGGGTTATGATGCCAGAAAATTTCACGAACTGCTCATGTACATGAAGCAAAACGATCTAGTATTACCGGTTCTTGGCAACGTTTTTATCCCAAATTTACAGGTAGCCAAGCATATGTATGAAGGGAACATCCCTGGCTGCGTCATTACGGAAACACATTACAGACAAATATTACACGAGGTTGCGGATACTCCAGACAAAGGAAAGCGCGCCCGGTTGCTTCGAGCCGGAAAATTACTTGCAATCTTAAAGGGGCTTGGATTTAACGGAGCGCATATCGGTGGACCTGGCCTGGGAATAGAAGATCTTGAACTTATGTTGGAAGAGGCAGCAAATATTGGAGAAAGCTGGCGTGATCATATTGGCAGTGTTTCGTTCTGGCCGGAACATGCCTTTTATTATTTTAAAAGGGATGAAGAAACAGGTCTGAATCTGCATGAGATTAGTGAAAAGAAAAATGAGGATGTCCATTTCAATCTAATGTACTCTGCTTCTCGCTTGATACATGATCATGCATTTGAGCCCGGTGGGCTTTTTTATAAAGCTGTAAAAAAGACATGTGTCACCCTAGATGAGGCTGGTATGCAGAGCGGGTTAAGCAGGTTTGAGCATATTGTAAAGGCTGCACTTTTTGGTTGTGAAAATTGTGGGGACTGTACCCTCTCAGAACTTGCATACCTCTGCCCGCAGCATGGTTGTGCCAAGTATCTGTTAAACGGAGCTTGTGGGGGTAGTAAGGATGGGTGGTGTGAGGTATACCCTGGTTTGAAACGTTGTCTGTATGTCAAGGTCTTTGAGAGACTTAAAAAATACGGCTTGGAGGATAGAATGAAAGAAGGATTTGTGGCGCCACGAGATTGGCTGCTGAAAAACAGTTCATCATGGGTTAACTATTTTCAAGGACGCGACCACACAGCAAGAGAAAAGAAAGGGCACCAATAATTTAAACACGAGCCTAGAATGGGAAAAAATGCTTTTAATTCCCACTGAATGATTATATGTTTAAGCCTTTTTTAATAAGAGAGTTCTATTAAGTATTATAAGGATACGTCAATGTTTTATGAAAGTTCTCTGGGGAGACCCAGGGAGGAGTGCGGAGTCTGTGGAATATTTGGCCATGATGCCGCAGCCAAACTTACATACTTCGGGCTTTATGCTTTACAGCATCGCGGGCAGGAAAGCACCGGTATTGTTGCTTCAGATGGTATACATGTTACCCAGCATAAGGGAATGGGTTTGGTCCCTGAAGTCTTTAGCGAAGAAATTCTAAAAAGTATGACCGGGCATTTGGCAATCGGCCATGTCCGATATTCGACAACAGGGTCCTCCCATGTAATAAATGCACAGCCCTTCACAGTTACTCATCAAGGTGGCACCCTGGCAGTAGCGCACAATGGCAATCTTGTTAACACACGAATGCTGCGTGATGAATTAGAGAGTCAGGGTTCGATTTTTCAGACTACAATGGACACTGAAGTGGTTGTTCATTTACTTGCCCGCAGCTCCCATAAAGGGCTTGAAGCAGCAATTGAAAATACATTCTCGAAATTAAAGGGTGCTTATTCTCTCTTGTTGATGACCCAGGATAAATTAGTCGCAATTCGTGACCCTAAAGGTTTCAGACCCTTATGCCTTGGCAAACTCAATAACGGATCCCATATTGTCGCATCTGAGACATGTGCGCTTGATTTGGTAGAAGCCCAATATATTCGTGATATAAAACCTGGTGAAGTGCTCATAATTGACAAAAACGGTCTTCATTCACTTTTCCCATGGCCAAAACAGAGGCCAAGTCTCTGTATTTTTGAGCATGTGTATTTTGCAAGACCGGACAGTGACATATTTGGATTCAATGTCTATAAAAGTCGCAAAGAAATGGGCAGAATCCTGGCCCAGGAATTTGTGGTTGATGCTGATTTTATCATGCCATTTCCTGATTCTGGGAATTACGCGGCTATCGGATATTCCCAGGCTTCCGGCATCCCTCTGGAGATGGGAATGATTCGAAATCATTATGTTGGCAGGACTTTTATTCAGCCTACTCAGTCAATGCGTGATTTTGGAGTTCGGGTGAAACTTAATCCGGTCCGTTCATTTCTTGAGGGAAAGCGGGTTGTCATTGTGGAAGATTCCATTATTCGGGGGACTACCGGCAGGAGCCGAATACGTTCTCTTCGTAAGGCCGGGGCAAAGGAGGTGCATATGGTAATCAGCTGCCCACCGACCCGGCACCCATGTTATTATGGTATTGATTTTTCTTCACGGGGTGAGTTGATAGCCGCATCAAAATCAGTTGAAGAGATTCGAGAATTTCTCGGTCTTGATACCCTTTACTATCTCAGCTTGGAAGGAATGATTAAGGCCACAGGGTATGATGCGGATTCTTTCTGTAAGGCGTGTTTTGACGGTAATTACCCGGTGGAACCGGATACTACCTTTAATAAACTTTTTTTAGGGTAATGTTTACAATCCTAAGAATTTTCATAATGATCTCTTGTGAGAAATCCTGATTAACTTCGAAGTAATTCAGCAATTTGGAAAGCGAGTTCAAGGCTCTGTTCGGCATTCAATCTAGGATCACAATTGGTCTGATAGTTAAGATTAAGATCCTGAATGTTTCGTCCGCCTCCGGTACATTCAGTTACATCCTCTCCAGTTAATTCAAAATGGACTCCACCCGGTTTGGTCCCTTCGCTCCAGTGTATTTCAAAAAAGGATCGAATCTCCTGCATGATTTCATCAAAGTTCCTGGTTTTGTGACCGGAAGGAGCAGTGTAGGTATTGCCGTGCATGGGGTCGCAGCTCCAAACTACCTGAAAACCTTCCTCCTTTACGGCTCTAGCCAATGGGGGCAATATCTGTTCAATTTTTTCTGACCCGAAACGGGTAATCAGAGTTAACCGTCCTGGTTCGTTCTCAGGGTTAAGTTTTTCTATCAATTGTTTGATATTGTTCAGATTATGGCTGGGTCCTACTTTGACGCCAAGAG
>CAMYJP010000344.1 GCA_947258675.1 uncultured Desulfobulbaceae bacterium
CCTGGATCAGATCATAAAGACTTTTCGTTGCAAGATATTTGTTGGAAAAATCGTATTGTTCACTCAGCAGAATATTTTGGAGCTGGGTCCTTTCATCTGTCGCAACCGTATTCATAGGTTTCTCCAAGACCTATTCAACCTGAGTGCTTAATTTATTTTCTTTCCAGAAGGAACTGACACTTAATTTAACACAATGCTATGCCAAGATTATGTGCTTTTGCGATCATCCTTTCTCACACATTTTGCAGAGGCGATATCCTGCAGTTTCAGCGTCTTCTTTGCTTTTAAAAACAGCGGTACAGCTTGCAGAATTATAGTTTTTGCAATCTGGCTGATGATATACCTGGGTGTTGACATTTCCATAAAATGCTTCTGTGCTTTCAGTTCCGGGAGAAGCCTGGGTTGCGATATTTTTTGTTTCCAGCACCAGAGCATAATACTGAAAAGGATCCCTGGTCATTTCCAATAAGTCTTTATGGGTCTTTTTGGCTAAATTCCCAATTTCATATTTATCCAAAGCGTTCAATTCTGCTTGGTGAAATTGGATTTTTCCTGCTATTCTGGTTAGATCATCGGAAAGAATGTCTGGGTTATAAATACTGCTGATAAACGCATCCAACCTGGACTGCTCCACTCCAAAAACAATTCTGTTTACCCTGTCCAGATCCATTACTTGCAATACACCATCGCAGGTACAAATGGCTGAACCGTTGTTATCGTAATTAAACGTTATAAAATCAATAATTTCAGCCTGATGAAAAAAATCATCGTATAAAATATTGTGAAGTTCTCCATCTTTTCTGAATCGAAGCAGTGTTTCCATGTAAACCTCCTTTGGCTCTGAGCCAGCTTTGCTGGTATCATTTTGGCTTTAATTGTCTTATTTCAGACTCTTATTGAATAAATAGTATCTACTATTACCGGATACAAATTACAATACCTGAAATCAACTAGCTGTCCTAAATCTTGAAAAAGCCAGAAGAAATCCACCCGAAATGATCAGGATACCGCCGATCCAGGCTGATGCTTCCGGAAGTTCCGCCCAGAACAGATACCCATAGACAACCGATAAAATCACCGAAGAATAACTTGCGGCAGCAACAATCGGGGCCTTATCACTCCTATATGCCAAGGTCATAAGGATCTGCCCGACACTGGCAAAAAATGCAATACCGATACCCATAAGCCATTGATATCCTGTCATGGTTTTAAAACCGGGTAGAGCCCAGAGAGCTGTAATAAGAGTTGTTAGCAGTGTAAAGTTAAAGACTATTACCAACGGATAGTCTGTCCGATTTAAACGGCGCACCAGAAGATGGGTAATCTGTCCGATTTAAGCGGCGCACCAGAAGATGGGCAACTGCGGCAAGACCTGAAGCGCAAAGGGCTACCCATGCTGCCGCAGACCAGGCAAGGGCAGGCTTCATAATAAAAGCAACCCCTGTTAACCCTGCGATTATTGCTATCCAGGCTGCGCTCGATGCAGACTCTCCAACAACATAAGGAGCGAACAAGGCAAGAAGCAGCGGTTGGGTGCGGCCGATAAAAACACATTCAGCAAGCGGCATGTGGGTGAGGGCATAGAAAAAACAATACATGGCGCTTAAGCCAAGCACGGTTCTTAAAAAGATAAGCTTTCTGGCCGTAACCATTAAGGGGCGGTTTTTAGCCTTCAGAAAAACATAAATAATCGGTAACGCAATAACACAGCGTAAAAAAACCAGTTGCTGCAATGGAATATCCGTGCCAACACCTTTGACCAAAGCGGACATTGTCGCAAAGCTCGCAGAAGCGAGGAACATTAATAGTATGCCCATGATTGACCAGTGTCAGGTTTGGATGGAATTTGCATGCAGTCTTCGGCACTGATATGAAGCTACACTTAAGGAGATATTTAACTTTCTTGGCACAAACTAGCCACCATTTCTTCGGTAAAGAAAAGATTTTGTCGATTGTCAAGATACCTGAAAATGTCCGATTATCAAAGGTTCGTGCTTTTTAATTCACAACCATTTATACTTACCTTTCCGATAACAGCCAACTTGCTAGCTGCCACAATGTAGCACATCAAGCTTGCCTGATAAATATAAAAATGGTATCTGCATAATATGGATCAACCCAATTGGCTGCAAAATATTTCTTTTTTCAGCTTTCCCACTTCTGAAAAGCCGTTGCTTAAATATGTGGTTGTGCTACTGGATGAGGAAGAACATCCTGACTTAGATATAACAAAGTGGAAATTTCTTTTAATTACAATCCTTTCCATCAGTATCGTTGCTCTTATCTCTTTAGTAGCCCCTATTGTTGAAAATTTTTATGCAAAACACCCTGTTTTCTGGGTCAGCACTCAGAAGCATTCCCTCTTTGAAACTTTTGGCGGCCTGATTGCCATCATTATCGGTCTGATACTCTCCTGGGAATATTTGGTCTCCGGTAAAAAGAATATTTTTCTTCTTGTTCTGGCTTTTTTTTCAATGGGTATACTTGATTTATTCCATGCCCACGCTGATTACTGTCATAACACCTTTGTCTGGCTTCACAGTTCAAGCGCCTTTTTGGGTTCCATTTTTTTCGTTGGTTCAACTTTAGTTTTTGATGATGAAATTGATGATGAACAATCTTTTGCAGTTAGGCGCTTTTCTCTTTTTACTGCAATAGTTCTGCTTCTCGTTTATGCAATCTTAGTCATTAGATTCTACCATTATATTCCCGATGTCCTTGAAATAAAATTACATCACCACACTCCAGTCGCAGAGGCAAAAGGCAACTTCACCGGCTTTATTCACGCCCTCAACCTTTCTTCAAGTGTCTTCTATCTGTTTACCGGAATTGTTTTCATCCGTGGGTTTCAAAAAACCAATGATTTAATTTATCTCATTTTCGGCGGCTCCATGCTCCTCTTTTTTGAGAGCGAACTCCTTTTTGCTTTTTCCAAATTATGGAATACAGCATGGTGGTTCTGGCATGCTATTAAGGTGTTGATTTTCTCAGCTCTCTTACTGGGGTTGGCCTTTGGGTTTACAAGATCCTTTTACAGACTCCATTCCTCAAGAAAAAGACTTGCAGAGTATCTTATTGAAATAGAAAGGAAAAACCTTGAGTTGAATAAAGCTTACAAAAACCTTAAAGAAACCCAGAGATATCTCACTCAGTCTGAACAACTTGCATCCATTGGAAAAATGGCGGCAACCCTGGCCCACGAAATTAAAAATCCACTTGGAGCGATAAGCAATTCTCTTGGGGTCCTGACAAAATATACGCTCTTTAAAGAAGAAGATAAAGAACTGGTCAAGATTATTGATAATGAAATGGATAGGCTGAACCAACTGGTGGAAGATTTTTTAAGCTTCTCAAAACAGTCCCCTCTTAAGAAAAAAGAAACAGACCTGGACCTTTTAATAAAAGAGGCCCTTGTCCTGTTTTCAACAAATAATAACAATGACAAACCCATCACGATTCAAAAGGACCTTTCTGAAGATTTGCCGTTAATCACCATAGACCGTGATCGCATCAAGCAGTTGTTTATTAACCTCCTGGTCAATGGAATTGAAGCTATGGAGGAAGGGGGTATTATAACAGTAAAAACGAGACATAAAAAGAACGATAATGAGATAGAGGTGACTGTAAACGATACCGGTGCCGGTATCTCAGATGAAGTATTGTCCCATGTCTTTCAGCCTTTCTTTACCACTAAAAACAAGGGGCTTGGGCTTGGACTCAATATTGTACATAAAACCGTAAAAGAGCATGAAGGAGTTATTTCAATCTCCAGCAAGATGGGAATAGGCACTCAGGTGCAGCTGAATTTGCCGGTCGCGCCCTGAGTTTAGATCCTTTGTCGGTAGTTCAGGGTGTAAAAGCATGTATCTTGCGAGAAGGTCAATCGACCCTCTTGTGAAATTCGAACTGTAAAGGGTTTTATGCCCCGTGGGTGCTTATTTCCGTCTTTGCCGAATCAGCCAACTATAACAGCATTATTATTATAGCGAGCCGAAAAGGTGTTGAATGCAAAAAATACTGGTTATCGATGATCAGGAGGGAATGAGGAGAAGCCTTGCTATTCTTCTTTCCAAAGAGGGGTACAATGTTAATGAAGCGAAAAACGGGGAACATGCAATCACCTTTTTGGACAGTAATACCTTTGATCTCGTTATAACCGATCTCAAGATGTCCCCTGGCACCGGCATGGATATTCTTTATTTTATTAAAGAAAAATATCCACAAACCGACGTCATTATCATGACCGGATACGGCACAGTTAGCTCTGCTGTCCTGGCAATGAAGATGGGTGCATTTGATTATATTTCCAAACCATTCAA
>CAMYJP010000345.1 GCA_947258675.1 uncultured Desulfobulbaceae bacterium
GCATTGCTGGCTTCCGCTACCCGATCAGATTGCCAGTGATGGTCAGGGTCACCATGGGTTATTAAAATATGAGTGATACTTTTCCATTCTGTTTTTGGAATTAGGCTACTAAAATTAAGAATCCAGAAATATTGCCCCGGGTCAATGGCAATTTTGTTCTTACCATTTTCTATTAGGAATGAATTGTAAAGAAAGTGTCTGATCTTCATGTTGTACCTCGGATGCATCGTTTGAAGTGAGACACGCGCTGTTCCAGCGCGTCGTTTTCCAGCGATTTGTTACGTTTTTTTATCCTTCTGGCCAATGATGTACAACGCCCTTGTTTTGTTACCAATTACCTTCGATGTCTTAATATTAAATCCAGCATCTTTCATCATTGATGCAAGGTTTTCAGGTGAGAAGGAATGCGTGTGGGCAGGAGGCTTCCCCCAGGACTTGACAAACCGCAGTCCCATCTTGATCTTCTCCCAAAGTTTCATGCCATGGTCTGTAAAGGTTACAATCACCAGGGTGCCACTTTTTCTGAGGATTCTGTAACACTCATGAAGTAACGCGTTGGGACTTTCGACGACGTGAATCAGATTGGCCATAAAGACGCTATCTAGCGTTTCGGACGGGAAAGATGTTGCCATGCAGTTTTCTTTTTGAATTGTCACCTTCGGATGAGGATGATCGCCAATACGCGTCCTGGCCACTGCGAGAAGGTTATCAGAAAGGTCGGTGGCAAACATGCTTTTTGTCTTTAGCACGATCGTTTCAGTAAAAATACCTGTCCCGCAGCCGAGCTCCACTAGTTCACCCAGCTCAGGCAGGCGATTGAGCTCTTGGACTATCTCGTCACGGAGTTCTTTCCCAACAACGTACTCCATTTTTTTGTCGTAGGTCTCAGGAAATCTGCTCCAATATTCCTCTTTTGCATTGTCACTCAACTTTTCACCTCCAATCAGCTAGGGATGCATAACAATTTATTATCTGGAAAATTTTCGGTTATATGACAAGTAGCATGATATTATGGAAATATTTCCGTATTTTCATTTTCGTAATAACTACCATTTTTCGATGGTTTTTAAAAGTTGGAGAGATATGGAAGGTTATGCTGGCTATAATAGAACCACTCAAAATCTATATTTTTCTAATGCATATCAGACATCAATGCCTACAGTTTTCTATCAGAGGATCAGTGGATGGTGTCTAAGTGTAATCTGGTTTTCGATTAGCAGCATCAAAATAGATATTAGGAATTTGGCACGGATAGTCAAAAAGAACCTGAACGTCATGCATTATGAGGGTTCGGAAACCTTGTCTGCCAAATAAGAGCGGCATAATCTGCAGTTGGGGGTGGAGTAAAACCACAAGGATTAAATTAAAGGCTATCTTTGACGCATCGGCAAAAATCTTAAAGCCGCGAGATACAGCCAGTCTTTCTTCATAATGTTCCCGTTTTCTTGAGAACAATGACTGCGTGTAGCGCCAAATATCCCGAGAATGTGGATACGATCATAGCAATTAACCGCGAATCCTAGAGGCGCCTTGGGAAAATCGAGTCCAAAACATTACTCAAGCACAGCCGCAATACTTAGATGCACAAAGAAGATGAGCAACGGCGTCACCCAATTATTTAGATGATCTTGAGATGACGTCAAATCCATAATCTATTTCAATTCTTCTATATATCTTTCCTGCACAACATTTTATAAAAATCGCACTTTCTGCAATCCTCAAATTTCTGAGCAAAGGTACCGAAAATCTTTCCTTCGTAAAATGAACCTGCTACAACCCAACAGATTCTCCCATAATTCGGATAGGCAGGGCATTTTTCCTCGCTATCAAATTCTCTTCCGCATTTCATGTATCTCCAGCAAGATATCTTGGCTTGTTCCTCCTCACTCTGATAAGGGAAATAAAGGCTTACTGTTATTCCTTTGTCGGCATTGTTTTCTGCAGTAATGAATCCGCCATGCTCTTCGATAATCTTCCTGGTTATGGAGAGACCAAGGCCTGTTCCGGTTCCGTTCCCAACAGCTTTTGTAGTATGGAAAGGTTCAAAGATAAGCGGCAGTTCTTCTTCAGGTATGCCAAGACCGGTGTCAGATATATGAACGGCTAGATAAGTTACATTGTTGGCCTCTTTTTCAACGGTGTTGATAGTAATGGAACCGCCTTCTGGCATGGCATCTATGGCGTTTAATATCAAGTTATTTACTGCTTGCCTCACCTGTCCGGCATCAATGAGAACAGTAAGATCTGTGCTAAAGTTCACTTTGACCATTATGGAGTGCTCATTACACATTTCGGTAAAGGTTTTGATGGAACTGTCAATTACTTCTGTGATGGGCATCCTCTCAAAATGAAATCTTACCTCCCGCGAAAATGTTAGGACATCCCTGAGGATATGTTCAAGTCTATCTGCCTCGGAGACAATTATGTCAGCATATTTTTTTTCTTTTAAACTACTAGTGGTCTTTTGCAATCTGCGTCCAAATCCACCCAAAGCGGTCAGTGGATTTCTGATTTCGTGAGCGATATCTGCAGTGAGCCGCCCAAGAGCAGCAAGCTTCTCTGCCTGCACCAGTTTAGCCTGGCTCTTTTTTATTATCTCTTGTTTCTCCAGAAGTTGTTTTTCATACCACATATATATTGTGGATATATAGAAGGAAAAACCTAATACGAAAAAGATTAATCCTGTATTAAAAATAATAGTCATTACTCTAACCATGTGTGATGGTAAAAGAATAATGCCATCATACATAAAAAACCACGATTCTAATCCGAAAAAACTCAACAATGCTAACAGAATAATAACATACCTAAAGGTTCTTTCTTTATAAGAATAAGTAAAAAAAGAACCAAAAATAATTAAAATCAAATAAAGATGAAAGTTTACTTCATAACCTGCAAGTAATGATATAGCTATAAATGTAAAAATACCAGAAATTGA
Source organism: uncultured Desulfobulbaceae bacterium (assembly GCA_947258675.1). Next base: position 2,939 of record CAMYJP010000345.1, read on the forward strand.
AAAGAATATTTTGGCGATCAGGTACTTTTTGAACTTGTTTAAAATTAATACAAATAAGTTCAAAGGTACTAATGGTAAGGTCAAATATAAAAAAATTTTTGACTCTGGAAGAAAATGTAAAATAAAAGGTATGTATCCTATAATTAGTAAAGAAGTTAAAAAGGAGAGAATATTGATGAGGGTGATATATTTTCTATCTGCAGTTTCTACAGTCTCATCAAGGCCAATTTCTTTAATTTTATTCCAGATTCTTTTCATGGCTTCCATTCTACTTATAGGGATTCATTGTAGGCTTATAATTTTGCAGTTATTGAATCTTAGCCACTTCAAACTTCTTTAATAAAAGTAGAAAGATAAGCTTAAGTTATCACGAATACAATACGGAACCTATTGCAAGTTAGGATATTATTAATTTTATAATCACGGTGTTTTGGGCTGGCAACAGTTAGAGTGGACAATAAATATGAAAAATATACAGCAGCAAAATCGTATTTTATTCTGAAAGGTAGACTAGAATGGGATTAGAGTCTTGTGGTTAATCAAAAGAAGCTTAAGGTTCGGATAACTTGCCATCTTGAATTAAACCTGATCTTCAATAACTACCATCCATTGTCGAACACTACACGTAACAACTTGCCAGCATTGATGTTTTAGTCACAACAATTACGAAAACTAAATCACATCATCAACTTATTAATCAGACGGACAATTTTTTCTTCACACTATTTAGTATTGGAAGGC
>CAMYJP010000346.1 GCA_947258675.1 uncultured Desulfobulbaceae bacterium
CAACAGGGATCTGTTTTTATTCCAAAATGTTAGAATCTATCTCCATTTATATTACGAGAATTTAATTATAATTTTAGACAACAATAACCTATAATTATAGTATGAAAAGAACGTTATTTTGAGTATTTCCGTATTAAAGGAGCCGCCCGGAACATAAGGTGAACCTGACAGTGTCTTGGGTATAATCTTTTGTTTCTTTATTGAGCGGTTGGTTGTTATCAAGCTAAATGAGTCATAAGGTAGTGCCATGATAAGCAATGTATCCATCAGAACCGGTTCCAGATTTTTTTTCACCGTTGTCCTCTTAATCCTGACGTTGATTACAACGCCTGCACTTGCAACTTATTACTATGTTGATAGTCGAGACGGAGATGACCTCAATGATGGCAGCAGGCTTGCCCCCTGGAAAACGATTTCCAAGGTGAACAACAGCCAGTTCCTTCCCGGAGACAAGATTCTTTTCGCCCGAGGCCGGACATGGACTGAAATGCTCCAGATTCCTTCGTCAGGAGTAGAGGGGAATCCCATTGTTATTGATGGTTACGGCCGCGGTTTCAAGCCGGTCATCGACTGTACGTTTCCATTTTTTGGTAGTTGGCAGCAGGACGCTCAAAACCCGAATATCTGGTCATTTGCCCGTAACTCAGCTCCTGGGGCTATTTATTACAATGGTGTTCTATACCCTCCTATGATGAGTATCACCCTGGATCCTTCCGTGGAAACTCTGCCTGATCCAGGTGCAATACTGCTCCAGACATCCGGCGGGGTATATACGAATATTTGGGTCAAAAGCGTAGATATGGCAACAAAAGTTGTATCAGGTATAACCGCTTCTACTTCCTGGGATACCCAAAGGAATATAAGAGTTCGCCAGGTGAACCCTGCCACTGGTAAAGAACAAACCTGGTTTAATCAACTGCCGCCACCGATTGATCTGACTCCAAAGAATATCAGTCTGCAAGAGAATGGACAATGGAACTGGCGGGATGGCAGGATTTATGTGTACTCTGATGTGCATCCATCCACCGCTAATATGAGTATGACCAGAACCAACTACGGTATCCATACGAACGGCCAGAGCTATCTGAATATCAAGAATTTTGAAATAATCGGCGCCAACAGTGTAGCTGTGTATCTTTCAGGCAGCAATTATTTGACGGTTCAAAAAATGAGAGTAGACGGGGTGGGTTTGTCCGGTCATCATATGGGCATCTTGCTCAATGATTCCTCCTTTAATACCATCACCTATAACAGGGTTGAAAACAGTCTGGGTGCCGGAATCGGTATTTATGGAAGTTATAGGAATGTCGATATGGCTCAAAATAATACCATCCTCAATAATTACATCGCCGAAATCGGATCATCGGGCATTATTGTCGGCGCTGACTCCTGGCACAAGACCTATAAGGTAGTCAATAACGTTGTGGCTGCAAATATTATCTATAAAGCAAACCAGATAGGATATGATACGGCCGGGATTTATTTTTATTACACTGGTGACGGTAATGTGATCAAAAGAAACAGGATAAGTTACGGCGGCAATGCTAACCTGAGAAGCGCCGGTATCATGGTTGATATCGATGTCGGTCCAACATTGATAGAGCGCAACACTTTACGGAATAATTCACATGGCGGAATTATCGCTACCGAAACAGACCATATTATCCGTTATAACACCCTGGACAGCAACTGTGAGCCACAGTTCAAGGCTGCTGAGATCATGTTTTTTCGGGTTAATGATTATGTAGCCAATACAGAGGTGTATAATAACGTTTTTTTTGCAGGGGATGATCAGGATTTTTTCATTGTCGAAAATGGATCTGATATCGGCCACAATATTGAATCGAATAAATATTATGGCGGTTCTGCATCCCCGTTCCGGTTTGAAGGCCAGGCAATGTCCTTCACCGAATGGCAGCAGTTGAACGGTTATGATATATTTGCAAAATACAGGCCTAATTGATAATCAATTGTTATAAACTTAAAAGAAATCGGTAATTACATTGAAGCGCCCATAATTGGTTTTCTACTGTTTGTGGGCGTTTTTTTATGATCATCATTAAAGCTCAGTTATACTGCGGGAGGCAGGTATATATTCTTCTATAGGTAGGGGACTGAATATTTTTAGCGAATTTAGGAGCGAAAATTACTCTGTCTCCCGGCGGTTGGAAAAATATAATCGACCCCTTCCCTTAGAATAGATTAAGGAGCTTAACTGGGATCAGATATTTTCTTTGAAAAGACAAACGGTGTAGAAGATGTAACAAGTATGAAACATTGTTCCGGTTTCTATGGATGCTGGGGTAGAACAGTTGGAATTTTGTCACCCTACCGAAGCGATGGCAAGCTGCACTGCCAATGCCAGCAGAAACAACACCAACAGTAGAATTAAAACGCACCAGACAAGAAGCGTAAAAGAAATTTTTAAGAGAATATTATAGAGTAGAATCGCTCCTCTAGCGAGGACAACACAGCATGCCAGAGGAAAAGCAAAACAGAATACCAGCACATGATGGCTGATCCTTCCAATCGCTTTCAGTAACTCCAGAATGGATCTATGAGAGCCAAATGTAACTATTGTTTTCCGCATGGCTTCCCCACTCAATCCGTAAGCGCGGCCACAAGCACATCTTCATATCCCTGTTAGAGAAAACTGTTATAGTAACGTGTCAGTTTTTCGTCACAAAGGTGTTGATAATAAGATTTATGCACAAACCATTCCATATAAAAGCAAAGGCTCACAAAAACTATATGTGCCAAGGGAAGCATTTAGCTCAATACTTGTTTTGTTGAAAATTAAAATAGTGTTTTCAGTGCAGAGCTTCGGCTCCTATTTGACATGAGAGAATCTCAAGCAGGCGGAAGCTTCTCTGTTAAGTTGACAGTTCAAAATTAGAGTTTTCAACTCTATTGGTCAGTTTGGTTGGAAACTTGGTAGGATAAATATTTCGATGCAATGAAAAATGGCACGCCAGACAGGATTCGAACCTGTGACCTACGGCTTAGAAGGCCGTTGCTCTATCCAGCTGAGCTACTGGCGCGAATATTTTTTAAGGGATGCAATATATAACGGAATTAGGTAAGGAAATCAACAA
>CAMYJP010000347.1 GCA_947258675.1 uncultured Desulfobulbaceae bacterium
GGACGTATATCGTCGAGCATCAGTACCTGGTGCTCTGTTCCGCAATGTTTGGCAACCTGCTCAGCATAATCCAGTTCACTGAACGTCTTATCCTCATATCCGATCGTAAACGTCTTGATCGGACCTGAAATATGCCGCCGCATGAGAGCAACTATTGCGCTGGAGTCAAGCCCTCCGGAAAGGAACACCCCCAGAGGCACGTCACTTACCAGATGACTCTTGACTGCTTCGTCGAGGAGTACCTTCTGTTTTTCTACAGCCTCATCGTAAGAAAGTTCAGCGGCAGTATTATCAGCCATCTTCAGATCCCAGTACTGCCTCGTGGTCAGCTGTCCATTCTCAAGGCAGAGATAATACCCTGCAGGCAGCTTATAAATATCCTGGAACATGGTCTCAGGAGCAGGAACGAACTCAAAACCAAGATAATCGTAGAGCGCCTGTGGATTTACCCGCCTCTCTATCCTCCTGTCTTCCAGGATGGCCTTGATCTCTGAGGCAAAAACAAACTTTCCATTCCTGTTGTAGTAATAGAGAGGTTTTATACCAATGCGGTCTCTTGCAATGAAAAGCTTTTTTGCAGGGATATCATAAATGGCAAAGGCGAACATGCCCCGCAACCGGGCAAGACATTCTTCACCGTATTCTTCATAGGCATGCACAATGACTTCAGAATCGGATCGTCCCTGGAACTGATGCCCTTTTGCCTGTAACTCACTGCGCAATTCCTGAAAATTATAGATCTCTCCGTTGAAAACCAGGCAGACAGTTCTATCCTCATTGAAGATAGGTTGCCTTCCCTGCTCTGACAGGTCGATGATACTTAAACGGCGATGCCCTAAAGACACCTCCTCACCGCAAAAAGTGCCCTCCTGATCAGGGCCGCGGTGTTCCATACTTGATGTCATCGCCGACACCAGGGTCTGGTCGTTCCAGTTAAATCCGCAGATACCGCACATATTATTGTCTACTCAGCATTAAAGATATGATCATGTTTTTCAGTATTGAACACTGCAGGGAATAATTGCGTACATAATTACTCTTTTACACACCTGCAGGTTTTCGGAAAGTTTTGCACCTACTCACAACTATACTTTTGCCCTGTTTTCAACTATTTCTTTTGTTATTTGCAATTTGACAACAGGACCGTGTACATACTTTCACGTTGCGGGGCACCTTGAAATACAAAATAAAAACCAAAAATCAGTCAAATAGTAGCTAACAAAACAGAAAAACAATTTCAGGCAGGACGAATATGCAGCTTATTACCCGTGGAAGCCTGCAGCGGTATTAGAAAAAACAATCAGGGATGCCCTGTCAACCACGGTGGTTTCACACCCTCACCTTGCCACGCTTTCAGGTCTTTGAGGATCTTTTTTGTATTTGGTTTGATCGTCCAGGAGGAGATGTTCCCTCCTCCGCTTAATGCTGTTACAACGATCTCACAACCGAACGGGGCATAGTTTTTTTCCAAAGGGACGCGAATTGATCGAACACCTTTTTGTATATTCCGAACAACTCTCTTCCCAACAAGTTTTCTGCTTTGCAGGTCCCGGAACTGAAAACTCATTTTCGCCCCGTCGGTCAATACCTCGATCTTGCTGGAAAAAACATATGCTCCTGCCGGCAGCCCTATGTTATCAAGGGAAAGATCAATATACGGCACTTTGCTGGAAGCATTAACCACTCCTCCTTTTTCCGAGGAATAGTAATTAACCGCTTTTACCATGTTCACCAGCTGTGCGTCTGGAAAGTCAGGCAGCAATTCTGCCTTGAATTCGTTCAGTTTCCCGCCAAAAAGCTCGAATTGATATTTTTCCAACTCACTCGAAATAACCGACACCCATACTTCATGGTCGGGAACCGATACGACGAGAGGCACGAAATATATATCGTGACCGATATCTCTCCCATCCACACGCTTCCAGTCTTCAGGAACGATCTCGACAATTGACTGGTCCCATTCCCCAAGGCGCACATTTTTTCTCATTCCGCCCAGTTCGACCTCCACATCGATCGAAGAAGCACCCGACCTTAAACCAAGAAACATCTTTCTGGGCTTTTGATACTGTACAAGCTGTTTTTCTTTTGTCTTTTTGGTCCAGCCCCCTGATACATGAAACATCCTGTCGTTCAATGGCAGGATCGGGCCATTAAGAAATATCCACTCACTCTCGTCCGGGTAAGGTATCGCAGGAACCGGGACAAGATGGACCTGCTTCCACCTGGAAGCTCCGTATATTGAGACATCAGGGTACCTGTTTCTGAAAAAAGAACTGTTCTCCGGTTCCAGCACTATACTTTTCAAGGTTTCCTTATGTCTCCTTTTCGCCCAGGGGACATTCTTGTTTTCAAGGAGTTTCGGCATAGCAAAATGGCCATAACTGTTGTCAACGCGCTGCCAGAAAAAATTATTCTGCAGGGTTTTATTGCCAAGTTCAACTGACAGAAGAAGCAAGATTATAATTCCGAGCACTTTCCAGCGCCCTCTTCCAGAAACCCACAGTTGATCCACAACAAATACAGCAGCCAGAACAAACGGAACAGCAAGGTAGGAAAAATGAAAAGGCATCACCGCATGTTTAACAATGAGAGACGCCGTCAGGGCAAGAAATGGATAAAGGAAAACAGCAAAACTCAAGAAAAGCAGACGGATATCAGAAGCATCCCGGGATACACCTTGTCGTCTTTCAACAAACACCCGGTATACCCTGTTCCCGGTGATACAGGTCCCGACAAAACCAACAGCAACAACCATTACACCAAACCCTCTCCCAAGCCGTGGAATGTTGCTGCTGAAACCGCCCCACAATCTCTCAACAAAAGACTGGTCAAGCACCTCCTGTGGCACCCCGTACTGTTGAATGAATTTTATGCTTGCCAGAATATCATCGAGGTGCTGTTCCCCTATGATAAAAAAAGCAGGGGTAGCGGCAAGTACCCCACACAAAAATCCTATTGTGATAAACAGCATACCGGTTACCGCTCCTCGAACCGATCTTTTGAAACCCGTCAGCAGAACGAAATAGAGTGCAACGGCAATCCCTGTAAAAAGCCCGTTATACTTACAGGCAAATGCGACCCCG
>CAMYJP010000348.1 GCA_947258675.1 uncultured Desulfobulbaceae bacterium
TTCTTTTTTCTTGGGCTTTGGTTCTTCATGCAGTTTATTAATGGTTATTACCAGATACTCTCTGTTGGAAACGCTATTGAGGGCGGAGTTGCCTGGTGGGCCCATATTGGAGGGTTTGCTGCAGGGGTTTTTCTTATTTATTTTTTCAGGAAGGATGAGTGGAGAAGTGACTACTCTCGATCTGATCAAAGGATTCGGAGACTGAGAAGATAGTTATAATTATTTTATAAAAATAAGAGATTGTTGAACCCTACCGCTGGGATAATAATTCACAAGGTTTTCATTCAGAAAACATACTTAAAGATCTATTGCATTGAGTGTGCTGTCCTAAATGATTCTCCCACTACTCAGATGAAAGCAAATAAAAAAGCAGGAAAAAAGATGGAACTGTTGGCACCCGCCGGAACGGTTGCTGTATTTGAAACAGCAATAACCGAAGGTGCGGATGCAATTTATATTGGCGCTCCTTCCTTAAATGCCAGAGCATCAGGTTCAGAGTTTTCCAAGGATGAGATTGGTTCAATGATATCTTATGCCCATGGAAAAAATATTAAAGTTTATCTTGCTATGAACAGTCTGTTTAAAGAAGATGAAATTCCACAGGTTGTTGAAACATTGGCAATGCTTTCTGAACTGAAGGCAGACAGCATAATAATTCAGGATCTCGGTATATATCATTTGGCCCGTAAGTTTTTTCCTGAAATACCGCTTCATGCCAGTACCCTTATGGGTGCCAACAATTCACTAGCAGTTCGTCAATTTGAGCATATGGGATTCGCCAAAGTAGTGTTGGCTAGAGAATTATCAGTTAAAGAGATTGGTAGAATCAAACAGAGAACCAAAATAGATTTAGAAGTCTTCATCCATGGAGCGCTTTGTTTCAGTTATTCGGGACTATGTCTATTCAGCAGTTATCTTGGCGGCAAAAGTGGTTTGCGGGGACGGTGCGTTCAGCCGTGCCGCCGACAGTATTCATTTAAAGATTTCAAGGATAATAGGAAGAAAAAAAGTTCAAAATCAGGTGCCAGCAAAAGTCAGAAAAGCGGCTATTTCTTTTCAATGAATGATCTGTCAGGTATTGGCCTGTTGCCGCAACTTAAAGATGCTGGTGTTTCTTCGCTTAAAATTGAAGGGAGGTTGAGAAGCAGTCAATATGTTGGGATGGTTGTCAGGGCCTATAGGCTTGCACTAGATGCTTTGTATTCTTCCTCCTTATCTTTCGATAGTGTTCTGCATGAAGCAGAAAGTTTGCTTGATACTGCAATGAGCAGAAAAATATGCACTGGATATTTATTATCTTCTCGACCCAACGATATAATCTCTCCATATCATTCAGGAAACATCGGTCTTTTTCTGGGAAAGGTTCTTGGAACTGAAAAGAATAATAGAGCGAAGCTCATTTTAAGGAAATCAGTAAAAACAGGAGACCGTCTTAGACTTCACCAGGATAGAACTGGAGAACGGTTTGGTTTTTCATTGAAAATGATGATGCTCGCCGGGGGAGTTGTAAATGAGGCTGCTGCAGGAGAAGAAGTTGTTATTGAAATTCCTCAGAATCATCACAGAGGTGACAGTATATATAAAGTTGATACAGTAAAAAGGCGCTCAAATGAAAAACTCCACAAGATGATTGTATCTGATCGCTTTTACAAGCCCGCGCGTACGAAAATCAAGGCACGGGAAAGAAAAGTTTTAAGAGACCTGAAAGGTCAACAATCAGCGAAAAAAACTGCAACTACCGGGAAAACAGCACATAGAAAATCATCCGTTTCTCTTAGTTTATGGCTCAAGATAGATGATTCAAGAATATTAAGACATCAATTACCATTCAAACCCGAGAAGATATTGATATCCCTTGATCGGAATACATTGAAACAATTCAATCAATCGAAAAGATATTTTCAGAAATACGAAAAGAAAATTGTTTGGACTTTGCCAGCGGTACTTAATGAATTTGATCTTGAATTTTATATAAAAAATATCGGCAAGTTGGTTAACTCGGGATTTTCTGCCTGGCAGGTATCACACATTGGACAAGTGCAGTTATTTTTAAAGCCGGAACGAATTACATTTTACGGAAATTATACGCTTAATATTCTGAACTCATATTCCTTGGATCATCTGCGTCACGTTGGATTCAAGTTTGCTCAAATAACGATTGAGACTGATTTGGATTCTCTGCGACAAATATGCTTTAAAAAGAGAGATTCAAGAAAAGATATCAAACTCGGTTTAACAGTTTATGGGACTCCACCCTTGTTTACTGCTAGAGTATTAGATACGCATTTCAACTATGGACGCGTGCTGCTAAGTCCGAAAGGTGAGGAAATAGTATTGGATAAAAAATCTGGAGTGACAACCGCCTTAGCAACAAAACCATTTTCTTTGTTGCCTCATTTGCCAGATCTGGCATCGATGGGATTAACGTATGGTGTGGTGGATCTTTCCAAAATGAGGCTGAAAGAAAAACAGTTGGTGGAGCTAGGACGCCAGATAAGTAGATTTGGCAAACAATGGCGTCTGTCTTCCTTTAATTTTGGCGGGCATCTACAGTAAAAATAAGTATTGATTTGGAAGAGCCTGTTTTCTTAATTACCTTTTATAAGAAAGTGGATTTTATCGGATAATGAAAGATCAAAAAAAACCTGGATCAAATGTGATCCAGGTTTTTTGAGAGAGAGGTAGATGTTGAGAGGGTTATTTATTCACTTTCCTTCTTACACCAAGCAGGCCAGCCAATCCGGTCCCGAAGAGGAGGAGCGTGGCTGGTTCTGGTACTGGATTTACTGGTCCACCAGGTTTTGAATCGATATCTCTTAAGCTTCCCTGCAGACTCCATCCTGCGAGTTTATTGTGGTCAAACCAGGTATTATCTTGAAATGACAGGGACCAGAGTCCACCAATATTTTGGTTATCAAAAGCTGATAATGATTCAGCTGGCTTAAAGGTGCCGACCACATGTTTATCATAAGGTTGAGCATTCGATGCTTCATCGTCAAGGACGACATTATATAGGCCTCCACGGCGATCCTTGTGGTAGAATGCCTCCGGGAGTAATCTTACCGATGTGCTGTTGTGGCT
>CAMYJP010000349.1 GCA_947258675.1 uncultured Desulfobulbaceae bacterium
CGGTGCAAAGATGGTTACTGCTTCAAAAGATTTAAGGCCTATATTAACAAGACTGTAAAAATCTCCAATATATACGGCAAAGGCATACCCAAGGAATACCAGACCCATAATCACAATTCTCCGCGTATTCAGGATCATTACGTAAAAACCCTTCATGGCATTCATACCCCAGACCGCCGGCATGACAAAACTGTTCATCACCATTGTACTGAGTGCGAGTGATTCGACAATGATCATGGCTGTTGCCGCTGAAACCCCCCCGATAAATGCCAGGAGGGCAAGCATGGGAGCTCCCTGGTTCAACGGTATGGTCAAAACAAAATAGTCAGCGTCTCCGGTGGGCTCTCCCAGAAGAAGCCCGCCATATGCTATGGGCAGAACAAAAATATTAATGAGAAAAAGGTACAATGGAAACAGCCACATTGCCTTTTTGATATGGTCATATGAGGAGTTTTCAACTACTGAAACCTGGAACTGTCTCGGAAGAAACAATATGGCCATCATCGAGAGGAAAGTAAGAGAAGTCCATTCAAGAAAAGTGACATGTGATTCGCCGCCCAAAGTCATATGGGTAGAATATTGAGATTGTTTGATCTGCTCGAAAATATCCGTAAATCCGTTAAAAAGGCCGTAGGTAACAGCAATTCCTACAGAGATAAAGGCGATCAGCTTGATGGCAGACTCAAAAGCCACTGCAAATACAAGGCCACTGTGCCTTTCAGAGACATCAATTCTTCTGGCCCCGAAAAATATGGCAAACACTCCCAGTAAAATGGAGATAACCCAGCCGGCAAAATGGCTTGCTTCAGGTTTGCCTGCCATTATTGAGAATGTAGTCATGATCGCCTTAAGCTGCAGACCAAGGTACGGCGTGATTCCTACAACAGCTACAAATGTGACCAGGGCAGAGAGAAACAGGGAATTGCCGTAGCGCAGTGCTATGAAATCAGATATGGTAGTTATTCTGTTTTCTTTGCAGATGTAAACAATTTTTCTTAATATGATCCACCACAGGACAGCCATCAGGGTAGGGCCGAGATAAATAGTGAGGAAACTTAATCCTGATTTGGCCGCCTTACCAACGCTTCCGTAAAACGTCCAGGATGTGCAGTAAACAGCCAGAGACAGAGAGTACACATAAGGGTTGGATACGAGATTGCTCCCTGCCCGGTCTCTTTTTTCGGCATAATGAGCAATTAAAAAAAGGATTACAAGATAGGCAAAAATAATAGAGAATAATACGGTAGTAGAAAACACTTATCCTCCGTCGTCTCTGGCACTGCTTTTTCTGGTTGCAATGAAAATAAGCAGGATAAAAATGAACCAGGCAATAAAAAGGTATGTTGACAGGTTATATTTAAATATACTGAGTATAGGCCAGTTAAATAAAATTACTCCCAGAGCAAAAAGGAATATCCATATCTCTTTCATAGAAAATTATTATAATAAATTAGAGGCAAGTTATTCAGATTTTTTTAAAAACAGATATGAGTGACGAGTAACCAAATACCAATAACCCATGACCTATTACCCAAAACCTATAACCAATAACCTGTTACCTATCTTTGACCATGAAAAAAAAGAACAAAGAAGCCTTTATCCCGGTTGGCAGGGAAGAAACAGTCCGGAAGGAGATGATTTCTGTCATGAAAGGAGAGTTTCTGTCTGCCCGTGACATATCCGGAGAGGTCCATATATCTGAGAAAGAGGTGCTCAATAACCTGCAGTATATTCAAAAATCTTTGAGCAAAGAGAAAACCCATCTGAAAATTATTCCTGCAGAGTGCAGGAAATGTGGCTTTGTATTTAAGAAACGGGAAAGATTTAAAAAACCCGGTAAGTGCCCTGTTTGCCGGGGTGAACTGATAAAAGAACCGCTCTTTTCAATTAAGTAATATGTGACGGGTGATGGGTAATGGGTGATGGGTAATGGGTAATGGGTATTTGTCATTTGTTACGCGTCACCTGTTATTTATTTTAATATTTGATATATTTTGAAAATCCAGTATAGAATATTAACTTGAGGTCGACAGAATAATCACTATAAATTTAAGGTGTTCTCGATATGAGAAATATCCTGGCATGGAAGCGGATAAACATCATCCTGGTTCTTCTTTTGAGTTTGGATTAATTTTATGACAACTGTAATTAATCTGAATATTCTTAACGTCTTTGGACAGAAAGCTGACCAGCCGTCCGATCGTCAAATTCAACTTAACCCGAACAGCTCAAAGAGAATTGATATATCATTTCCTGATCACAGGACCATTGATGTTACTCCTTCCCAACCGGCTATTGCATATAATAAACCTGCCCCGGAGAAGATCAGAAACGTGCCGGTTAAGATTCCTGAGCAACCCGAAGTCCTGAACTGTTATCCAGATAAAAGCGAGACGTTTATTCATAAAGCTTATTCTTCTGTTTGCTTTATGCCAAAAGGTACGAAAATAGATTCCTACGCATAAATTCCCTTTTCATGTCCTGATGAATTGTCTAATATCTTTTTATGTCAGAACGCAGTTGGACGTAAAAGTCTGCGGCGAGAGAAAATAACTGAGGTAAGAATTACTAATATGAGTTTATTGCTTGCCTTCTTCTGATGGTGCAGCAGGAGTTTCCTGAGTTTCTCCCTGTCCCGGAGCAACAGGCTGCGTATCCTGGAGAGGCCCTGTACCTGTGCCGGTCAGTGGTTGTTCAACTGCCTCCCGAACAGGAATAGATGAAACCACGGAATCCCGTTTTATCGATGTAACAGCCAGCAATAGAGACGTTAACATAAAAGCAATAGCTGCTCCAGTTGTAAGTTTACTGAGAAACGTTGCTGCCCCTCTGCTTCCAAACAGTGTCTGGCTCGAACCGCCGAAGGCAGCTCCCATCTCTGCTCCCTTACTGCTCTGGATCAATATTATGAAAATAAGAAACAGACAGACTGTTAAATGAAGAACCACAAGTGCTGTATACATGACTGATTAACTTCCTTTTTTATGAAATTATTTGCCGGATGCTCCAGCTGCTATTTTAGCAAAGCTGTCCGGTTTAAGGCTTGCTCCTCCAACGAGGGCCCCGTCTATCTCGGGC
>CAMYJP010000350.1 GCA_947258675.1 uncultured Desulfobulbaceae bacterium
AAAGCCCTCACTTCATTAATATTAATTGAGCAGTCCGAGCCCAACAAACCAGTTGAGCAGACGGCGTGTAGATAGCGGTTTTACGTAAAGGCCGTGCAAATTTGACACTCATCAGGGCCGCTGCTCACCGGCAGCGTTAGCAGGAAGAAAATGACAGACAAATTCGAAAATCTACTCAAATTCTTGGAACGACTTCCAGCGATTGACCTTCCTGCCGGTCGAAAATCGATCGGGTGTGGTAATTTAAAAAATGGTAATTGGTGGGTGAAATTCAGTATAGACACAAGCCATGAATTGGCTTGGCGGCATGTTCAAGAATTGGGGCATGTACTCAATTACGTTTCAATCGATGAACGACAACCGACGGTATTCATGCCAGTGTCACCACCGCCTTACATGAACGGTGGAGAAGAATTCTTGTCTTGGGTTATTGAATCTACAGAGCCAGAGTTTACACCAGGCCTATGCGCTGAGTGGCTCGAAGAACGACTCCCACGTCCTGTCAATGATTTGGAGCAGTGGTCATTTGAGGATGACGATGAATAATCGGACATAAACTGTTAACAAGCGCTTTCACATCCGACCGGGCTAGAGCGGCGCTTTTTTCAAAGGTTTCAGTAACTCGAAGTTTATCAACTTTTCAAAATATGTCGCAGACCACCGCCAGGCGTGTGAAGCGCGACGTTATAACCAGAAAGAAAAGGCAGATGTTCTAAATTCCTTGTAACAGGAAATATTATATGAAAACAAAAAGGAAAAAGCCAAAAATCAGACATGTCATGACTACTTGCTCCTGGTGTGGGTTAAAGATAAGGAGTGAAGGGCCAATTTATGCGTTAGGCTGCAAAAAGCGACCTGAAGTTGATATATCGAAGTATGAAAGCAAAGTAATGCCGGTCAAGATAACTACCTTAGGCAAAACATTGTGGTCGATAGTCCCACCGGCGGACTCAGATGCACGAAAAGATGATAAGGATATCATGTTTACTTTATGCTCAGTAGAATGCGGAGATCAACTTAAAGAAACGTTAGAGATAGAAAAGCATCTTGGCGAGCTGATTCTTTCTGCAGAGCATATCCATTGACGTTGGATTATAACAAGCCAGTACACCAGATGCAAAAAAGCCGGGGCTTTTATTCAAGGTTGAGGTTTAGCCTAGTTATTCGCTTTTTCCAATTTTAATGGAGAGCTTTTTGCACTGGTGACCTGCAGCGTTAGCAGGAGACACATATGAATGATTCGTTGTGGGGACCGATTAATCCAGAACACTGGAATGAAATTCCCCACATGAGAGATAAGCTGGCTGCGGAAAAAGATGTCAAGGAAGGTAGAGCCACCTTTTTTTTGGAAAACCTTGATGAGGTTCCTGCTTGGCCATCTGACCTCAAGATCCCAATTCTTGCGATCTGGACCGTTGAAGATGAAAAGGAGAATCAACCCGTTGTTATTATTCAAGCTGAACAGAGTGATCTTCAATGTACCGTTGGAGTTCGTTTCTTTTTAGACGGCAACGGAGTGTGCTTACTCGAAGATCTAGAACTAATAGAGGAAAAGGACCCTCGATTCCAAAAATTGAAAAACTGCTAACAAGCGCTTGCACAACCGACCGGGCTACGACGGCGCTTTTTCAAATGCTTGTGTAAGTTGAAATTAATCAATTTTTTCAAGGTTATCTGCAATTCGCCGCCCGGCGGGTAAAGCGCAGCGTTAGCAATCAACAAATGGAAAAATTATAAATATGGCGCTTACAATAGAAGAAAATGCAGCGATTATTTTAAAAAGTTTGGCTATCCAAGGAACAGATGAAGTCGGAAGAGCTATGCTAACCGGAGAGGAATTAACTAAAATAACAGACTTGCTCCCAAACCAGATAAATGACGCTACAACAATATTAGTTGAATCTGGATTAGCAGAATGGATACAAACGCTTGGCACTGCACCGTATGTTTTTAGAGAAATTGAAATCACTCCGAGGGGAAGATATGAGTATGAAAGAATGGAACAAAAATCAGCAAATAAACAGGAAAAACCTACAGCTGTGATCCGCCCCCCAGCGCCTGTCGGTTCACCTTATGGTTTTCATGATGAAGATTGGGAGATCGTTTCTGAAAGAAAATCTAAATCTGGAACACTATACGTGGTTTTGGGCTATCAGTTTAAATCAAATCATTATGATTCAGAGAAGCTTCAGAATAATCTCAAATCAAATTTTCAGCAGATCATTGATGCATATAAAGAGCTTCCTGGTTCAGCTGATGTTACACTGAGCTTCCGATCTTTAGCTGCTGGATATGGTGAGCACCTTTTTAATGAAATTGCCAGAGATACCATATCAGCTGATATTGCAGTTTTCGATGCTTCAGACCTTAATGCAAATGTAATGCTGGAAATGGGTGTCGCCTTAACTTGGGGAGTAAGAGTTCTGCCCATAAAAAAGGAGGGTTGCCAAAAACCACCTTCAGATATTTCAGGGCAGACTTGGGCGGATTATCGTGATAGTGCCTCAGAATTTATTGATAAAGATCATAATAGAAAATTACTTAGAATGGTAGAGAGAGCTATACGCAAGAAAGGTCGCGGATAAAATTTATTTGCTAACCAGTCACTTAAGATGGACCGGGAAAGGCTGGCGCTTTTTCGCAAGGCATATCAGATCGATATTTATTGCCATATAAAAAGACGTTCTGCCTCCGTTTCCCGGCCCCTTAGTTTTTCGTTATGCTCAAAGATAGATTTGAAGGATTAATCAATGGCTAAATTAGGTACTAACAAAAGACCGGTTAGATTCCACGTTCAAACTGAAGAAAGATTACAGGAAATTGCATCACTCTGTGATAAAAACGGATGGATATTTGTTGGAGGATTTGAACCTGATGAGCCTGAGGACTTGTGCGAAGTTGAGTATTTGTTAAACCCACAGGCCTTTACATCTCAACCTCGTATGGGCAATTCTAACCATATGACTATTGTTCATGAAAATCCTAAGGTCGGCAGAAATGAGCCGTGCCCTTGTGGCAGCGGTAAAAAATATAAGAAATGCTGCATGCAATAAAGAACAAAGCATAACCTGTCAGTAGCCAGGATAATGGCGTTTTTGGCAGGTTATTGTAAATTGAAATTAATCATGTTTTTTGAAGTCGGTGGGAGCCCTGGCTGCCTCTGACCTCATCGTTATAAATGAATATCATGAGATACTACGCCATCCGCATACAGGTTGATTTCGACAAACCCCGTGAAATGCCACCGCTGCCTTCCTCTGGAAAACGGTGGCGATCAATAGGATATTTCCAAACTTTTTACTGTTCAGAGAAGTCCACAGAGAAGGCCAAGCAACTTGTTCGTGATTTTTATCGAAAAAATGAAGTCAATCCCGACGCTTGTAATTTTAAATTTGAACATAGTGTATGGATGAGAGGGATAACAAAGCGAGAACAACTATCAATCGTATCACACGAGCTAACCAAAGAAATGTTCGAAAAAAGAGGGCAAACTGGAATATGGTTTATTGGAGAAAAGGAGCATTACGTAAGCGAAGCGGACTATGCTGCTTCAATGGATGAAGAGATGCTAGATAAAGATTTAGATTTATAACCTTGCTGCTTCACTGGACTGGCTGGGCCTTGCGGATTTGTCCAGCCGAGCAGTGCGAATGCCATTTGCTTTAACCAGAGCATTGGTGGTACCCGCCAGCCAGTGAGCAGCCCGTTAGCGCACTGAGAGTCTATGACATCTTAGGTTTGATATGATGGAAAAAATATGGATATCATTGATCGGAGAGGGTGGTCGCTTTTTAAGGGCAAATGGGGCACATGACATGAGAATGTGGGTGGAAATTATCAATCAAAATTTTCATAAATACAGTTCTAGCAAAACAGCGGTTGTTGGTTGGTTTGGAAGCAATGGCAATTTTGTGCTGAATTCGCGTATCACCAATGTTCTTGAAATCACAGATTTTTTTTGTTCATGCACTGGTTACAATGCAGTTTTGCTTAATCTGTCTCATTTTTACTGGCTAATCCAGAGTGTTTGTTCAATCTCAGATTTAGAGCACAAAAATGCTTCAATCTGGGATAGAGGAGCTGGATTCCAGCTGAAAGGTACAAAGAGATATTTCGATGATTTTCTCGTTGACCAAAACAGAATTTGGTGTATTGAAAGAGGTGTTGCTGGGGTGAGACAGGAAATCCCTCCAGAGCTTGATCTTCCAACATCAAAGAGAAAGAAGCGACCTAAATGGCTAAAAATCGCCAAAAGATTAGGGACTAAACTTGATGGTGAATGGACTGCAAGAAGTTTGCCGATGCTAAATGGGGGTGTTTGAGAGGGCTTTACTATTTTTGAGCAAGTAGTAAATTGCCATAATTTAAGTACCGAAAGTGGACAGCGAAAATACAGATAGAGG
>CAMYJP010000351.1 GCA_947258675.1 uncultured Desulfobulbaceae bacterium
AGCAAGTCCGGTTTCCGAGGATATCAATTGAACCAACCGATTTATATCCGGGTCCGGTTTGTTGATTTCATGAAATAAACGGTTGATCGCTGTTGGAAGTGGCGGAATTTCGATATCCTTGAACATGCCATCGAAGTTTCCGCCGGCAACGACCGCATGCCGCTGAATTTTTTGTATTAACCCCATCGCATCCAATTTTTCTTGTTTGTTTTTTAACCACGTAATAGGCGGATTCGAAAGGAGGAAGAGACAAGAACGCAACAAGGTTTTCCATTGTTGCTTCAATTTCAATGTCTTTGCGAAATACCCACAATCAACCATTAAACTTCTATAATGGATTTAGTTACACATCAATTTTTCGTCCATTTTCACAAAAACATTAAGCGATATTTCAAAATGATCATTATCTGATTGTATATGCTAATAGATTGTTTCTTTAGGATGCTGAGGAAGAGTTGCGCAAGAGGTGAGAGAAATGAGATAAACAAAAGATAAAAGGAAGATGGAATCCATGAAAAAAGACTGAGCCATCTTTGACGGGAGTTTATGGGATTTCACCACCATTCAATTCCGTCAATTCCGGGGACACCATACTTAATTATTATTCTTTGGGCCAGGTTTCTGTTTTCTCAGTACGCGGTCGGTCAACTTTTCAAGACGGTAAACAAAATCTTCGTTGCCAAGCGGTCGACCGGTTCTTTCATGGCGACGGATTGTCTCGTATTCTTCATCAGACAATTCGCTTGACAACAGTTCCTGCCAGTTGGGGACGATGGCAGTTAACGGCTCGACTTTTACAAGAATATCATCTTCACCCAGAAGATGTGCTTTGGCGCTGCTCCATCTATATGCTTCCGGTCTTTTTACGAGCCCGGCCTTCACCGGGTTTAATTCTATGTACCGGGCTGTTGCAATCATGTATTTCTCATCCATCGGGAAAGATGCGAACCTTCCCTGCCAGAGATGCCCCTTCCAGCCCTTCTTAAAATTGATATACCTGGTATAGCGGCGATGTGCTTCGCCTATCGCACGACGTAAACCATCTTCTGATTCGGGAACGACAACGAGATGAACGTGATTGGGCATCAAGCAATAGGACCAGACCTGCACCTTGCAGCGGTTACACCACTCAGCCATCAAGTACAGATACTCCCGGTAATCGGCATCAGAGAAGAAGGTCTCCATGCGGCGATTACCGCGTTGCGTTATGTGGTGGGGGATGTCCGGGACAACCACTCTTGCCATGCGTGCCATGGCAATAAGGCTAGCTCTGTATCATTACTCTGTCTATAATTAAGTATGGTGTCCCCGGAATTGACGGAATTTGACATGGAATGTATTCGCACTTAAGGAAGCAATGAATGGACTTGATCCAGAACAAATAAAATGATGAAAACTAACTACTACCCGCTCCCGGCCCGGTGTGTGTTGGGAGCAAAGATTATTTTTGGGGAGAGGACAGGTTTATGCACGGGTCCACCAGCAGCGGCGCCTGTATTTTCCAGCATTGAGCTTCCTTAAAGCATGTTGTCTTCTTATATGAAGTGTGGTTAATTTGTTAAATAATGGAGGCTCACTATGACAACATCAAATGATAGAGTAATTGAGGAAGCCTTGTCCCTGCCCGCTGATGTTCGTCTCAGCCTGGTTGAAAAGCTTCTGACCAGTCTCAACCTGCCTACTGATGAACAAATTGATCGTCTTTGGGCCGAGGAAGCGGAACGTCGTGTTTCCCAGATCGATGCTGGTAAGGTTGATCTCATTCCCGGCGAGGAAGTATTTACCCGAATCCGGGCAAAACACAAAAAATGAAGTTCTATTTCCACGAGCAGGCTGAAGCAGAATTTGAAAAAGCTGTGGAATACTATGAAGGTTGCCGGCCCGGTCTTGGTTTGGAATTTTCCCAGGAAATCTACGCAACCATCAGCCGCATAATCCAATATCCTGAAGCATGGGCACAATTGTCCAGGCGCACCCGCCGTTGCCTTGCAAACCGATTCCCCTTTGGTATTATTTATCAAATCAAATCCGAATCAGTGCGCATTATCGCCGTTGCTGATCTTCGACGCCACCCGGATTACTGGCATGACAGATCCTGATTGGCTCGAAGTCGGTGAGACCAAGAACGATGACGGTAGAACGTTGTACCTTGATGAGGAGATGAAAGAGGTCTTTGAGCAGCAGTGGAAAAACCGTAGAAAAGGCAAAAAAATCCTGCCGTATGTATTCTTAAACCGCTTTGGTAATGACCGGGTCAGAAGGTTCTACAAGGCTCAGCCCGGATTATTCACGAGTCAAGCTGCTCGAAGGTGCAAGGAGCCAGGAGAACAGCAATACTTGGGTATGCTGTTTGCCTGGATCCGCCGCAGATTTGGGCAGATCGGCTCGCCTTTGGTGACTCTTTCTGAAAATTTCCATTCAGGAATGCTAATAAGAAGAGTGTATTTCGCATGAACCGTACATCAGTATTTTTAATGACGAAAATTCAATCATATAATAAGTATTTCCAGAAAGAGTTATGAATAATGTGGGTAGGAAGAATGCTTGCGATGACGCAGGAATTAGTGTAAAAACCTTTGACGATTTTCGCCGTACCGCTGTAAGAAATATGGTCCGCGCCGGCATACCGGAACGGGTGGCCATGATGATCTCGGGTCACAAGACAAGAAGTGTCTTTGATCGATATAATATTGTCAACGACCAGGACTTAAAGCTGGCAGCAGAGCGGCATGCAGCCTACCTCCAGGCACAAAATAAGCACAATTTAAGCACAATCGCCAAAATTGCTCCTACTGTAGGTCAGGAAAAATCGTCATAAGTTATTTAAATTATTCAGATTGCCCCCGTAGCTCAGGGGATAGAGCA
This sequence comes from uncultured Desulfobulbaceae bacterium, assembly GCA_947258675.1. The sequence goes on from CAMYJP010000351.1 coordinate 2,866, forward strand.
CAGGATTCCTAATACGGCGCCTTATCTTTTATAAAAGGAGCTTCCCGCCTACTGTCCTAATTTTGTCCTAAAATATCTATGGGTAACAGTTCACATTGATGCATTCAATCTTAGCCGTATCGTATTAAGAGTTTGTTTTCTATATAGATTCATTTAACGAGTGCAAAACAGCTGCGCTTCTTTGCATCAACTGTCGGTTGAGCA
>CAMYJP010000352.1 GCA_947258675.1 uncultured Desulfobulbaceae bacterium
CAGTGGATGATCGCCACCGAAAGCGGATGCTGTCTGAGACCATTAGGGATCGTTATGGATGAACAGCTTTGCTCTGCGGCTTTTATTTAACATCCAATCCCGGCATTGCACACAAGACTCCGTTTTCATTTTGATCACTGTTCATTCATTACGATGCCTTAGGGTCGAGTTCATGCGGTTTCGCTGGCGATTACTCATGCAGCGGGTCGGCTTTGAGAAACTCCCCGACCTCTCGAGTAGATAGAATTATTTCTCTTTAGCTTTTCAAATGAATACCGATATAAAATTAGCGGGTACACTGCGAAAAACATCTAAAAAGGGACAATAACTAAAAATCAACCTCCAACCATGGAACAACTCAAACCGTAGCAATAGAATTTAGACCCTTTTAGGGTCAGCCATCGCGCCACCTTTTTCAGGGGTTGTTGACCAGGAGATTCTTTTAAATAATGACGACTATCACTGATTTTTTTAAAGAGGACATTCGAATACCATCACCGCCATCAATAGCAGTTCGAATCCTTGACGCTGTCAAAAAGGATGAAACATCTTTCAATGAACTTGCCAATATTATATCATCGGACCCTGCGCTATCTGCTAAAATATTGATGGTAGCAAATTCCTCCTTTTATAGCGTTGCCCGGGAGATCGACAGTATCCCTAAGGCTCTATCAATATTAGGTACGAATACGCTTAAAAACCTTGCATTATCCTTTGTCATCGCCAAGGATCTCAGAGGGTCTGCTGAGGACGGGTTTGATTTTGATTTCTTTTGGAAAAGGGCTCTCACCGCCGCTGTCAGTGCCGATATCCTTTCACCTATCATTTCTGATAAAAATGAAGACATGTTTGTCACAGGTCTTCTACAAGATATTGGTATTCTAATTATGTATCTTTGTCGGAAAGATGACTATTTGAGGGTATTGGATGAAAAAAGGGCCTCGTCTTTGGCTGTTGAAGAATCTGAAAGAAAAGTATTTGGCTTTGATCATCAGGAGCTTGGCTCTGAGGTATTAAAAAAATGGGGTATACCCGACACTATTTACCAACCTATCTGCTATCACCACCGCTATAATGACATTCCTCAGAAATTGCAGATTACCTCCCATTTGCTCTTGTTGTCCGATAAAATGTCTTCTGTATACCATGGGACTCGCAGTGCTGAAAAAATTCAGGATATTAAAAAAATTCTCTGCGGTGATTACGGAGTGGTTGAAGACGACCTGGAGTCTATCATAGATTCTGTGGCGAATAGAAGTATTGAAATTCTGTCGTTTTTTGAAATTGATCCCGGCAATATGAAACCGTTTTCGCAAATTTTTCAGGAAGCGAATGAGGAGCTCGGAAAATTAAATTTATCATACGAACAGCTGATTGTGGAATTGAAACAGGCCAAAGAAAAGGCCGAAAATTTCGCTCAAGAATTGAAAAAGGCCAATGAACGACTGAGAGATATGGCTTTCAAGGACGGCTTAACAGGCTTATACAATCATCGCTATTTTCATAATTTAATGGATCGTGAATTGAACCGGGCAATAAGGTATAAAAGGCCCATTTCCTTGATTATGCTTGATCTAGATCACTTTAAAAAGATCAACGATAAATATGGTCATCCGGTTGGTGATATGGTGTTAAAGGAAGTCAGTAAGGCAATCAAAGTTACCATCCGTGATTCAGATATTGCCGCGCGCTATGGCGGGGAAGAATTTGCCATTGTATTGCCGGAAACTGAACTTAAAGGAGCGGCTATGGCGGCGGAGAGATTGAGAAAGGCTGTTGAACAATTGGAGATAGATTCTAAAGGTTGCAGAATTGATGTCACCGTAAGTGTTGGGGTGACATGTTATCATCCCACAATCGATAAAATAGAGAAGTCTGAAATCTTAGCTGAAGCCGACAATGCTCTCTACAATTCCAAAAACAATGGCAGAAATATGATCAGTGTTCATAATAATTGATAAAACAATTACCAGCTTAAACTTAAAATAAAGTAAAAACAGATGAATGATAAAAGGAAATATCCAAGAATTAATATATGGGTCCTTGCTTCATTTGAGTGTTACAATGAGGACGGAGAGCTATTTGATCGAAATCTAGGAACTATTTTGGATATAAGTTTAGGCGGAATGCTGATCGAGACTGATGATATTATTAAGGCAAACTATGTTGAGATTGTATTTGTCAACTACAAGCATAAGCTTATGAGTATAGTTGGATCGATAGTTCATTCAAGAAAATCTGAGAATGGTAAAGCAAAAACAGGACTTTGCTTTCATGGAGCAGAAAGCGAAAACATCAAAATTGCAACTAATTTAATTCGCACAAATTATCAAGGTAAAAAAAATCCCTCGTCACAGCAATCTAAAACTAAAGATATATAGCCCCCATGGCTATTGAATGATGGCTTCGAACGCCAATTCACACTTATCAGTGCGATAGAAGGATTCCTCGCACTTGATTGGAAGGTTATTCCGCACGTATGTCACTCCTTTGAATAAAAAAACGATGTGCCCCATCTCCTCCATGTTTTTTGTGAAACCTATGACGTTGCCCAAATCCCGCTTTGCTTTTTTGCGCCTTACAAAGGTGCCTTTGCCGGCTTTGCGTTCAAGAAAGTTTTCCTGCACTAAATCGTTTAAGGCGCGACGAATGGTCGTCGATGAAAGTGCGTAAACATCGCTAAACTCCCTCTATCTGCATGCCGTCTGAGGATCTTATGGTTGAAACCGACTACTGCGGAATCATGACGGGCAAAAAAACCGACAAGGCGCTTCTGTTCGATATGGCCAGCATAAAGTACTGGCGCTTGGCAGCGGCTGTCGGCAATTGCTGGAATATTGGAAAATCGCTTAAAAATCGCACAAAACCTTGACAATACTAGGATACGGTTTTTATACTGAAAAATTCAACCTTTTCAAATTTAGCATATATCATGGCGTAGTCACCAGGCCTGGCCGGTGGATTTTGAATTAAAATAACAGGAGAGATACATTGATAAAAAAACCATACGTGATCGCATGCGCCGTGTTGGCGCTCGATATAAAAAGCGCCGCCGAAAAGTTGGGATTA
>CAMYJP010000353.1 GCA_947258675.1 uncultured Desulfobulbaceae bacterium
AAGCCCGTCTGAACAAAGGAGCAGTAAATCGCCAGTCTCAATGACAATCTTTTTAATATCCGGTTCTACATGGTCGCTCGTGCCAATTGCACGGGTGATTACATTACGTCTTGGGTGATTACGCATTTCCTCATATTGAATTTCGCCAGCTTTATAGAGTTCATAAACAAAAGAATGATCTTCAGTAACCTGCTGAAACTGGCTGTTTCTTAAAAGATATGCTCGGCTGTCCCCAACGTTTGCAATGTTTACACCGTCATCTCTGAAATGTGTGGCGACAAGAGTCGAACCCATTATCTTGCCTCCGGCTTCTTGATAGACTCGGTTATTTGCCAGATAAATAATACCTCGAATTGGCGGGTCAATGAGCATGTCTTCTGAAAGTCCATTCGGAAGAGTAGCTTCCAGTGAATCAATAATATAGTTCATATACTTTCCAGCGCTCTCCGTTGTCATCTTGCTAGCAGCTGCACCGGCCTCGTGCCCTCCCATACCGTCTGCTACGAGAAATAGACAATGTTCGGGAAGTATGATGAAATTATCTTCATTTGCCTTTCGTACCTGACCTTGATCTGATATGCCACAATAATATAGTGTGTTGTCACCCCAACTGGCAGTGCCATGTTGATTTTTCAAATAATCCTCCAAAGGTAAATAATAATAAATAATCTTTTAGTAAGAACGAAGCGTGTACTTTCATTTATTTATATATAAAAAAAACTTATCGGGAAAAATTAAGCAATATTTAACTACCTTTAATAAATCCTCTAATTTTAAAGGGTATTCGTATGGAATTCCAGAGAAACCTGGAAAAGAGATATTTTTGTATTGCATTAACTATTATTGAGCTGTGCGAATTTTGTCCTCTACGCTTAGGGAACGTGGTATGTGAAGGATAAGTGGTAAAAAAGTTTTCCCCTTGATGTTTAATAGCAGCTTCCCACCGTGATCCAGGAGAATTTTGTGTGCTATATTTAGATAAAGGCTGTTGCACCATGGTTTATCGCTCAATTCAGGTGCAAATGGATCACCAAAAGGTGTGTTTCCTTCCATTGTACCGATGCAGATTTGAAGTGCATCTTCAGCATCCTGAATAGTAATCGGAATATCATTCAGACTGGGAAGAACAGTTAAAACTTCTTTAAAGACCATTGAAATGGCCTTTTTAAGAAGTTCGGCATCAACAGGAATCATAACCTGAATTGTATTAATCGAAAAGGAAGGAGAACATCCTTTTTGCTGCCATTCCGCATGATAATATTCAACCATCTCCTGAACCAGTGAATCAATCTTTGACAGTTTTTTATCGGGAACTGGCAACATGGTTAATCCATCGACCTCCGTGAGCACCTCTTCAATTCTCTCAACAGATTGCAGTATTGTTTTGCATTTTTGTTCTCCAATGGTTTCAGCATCAACTCGCACAATTCGCCTGATAAGCCCACCTAACATGGTAAGAGGATTTCTTATTTCATGGGCCATGGCCTGGCTAAGGTGGGAATAAGCAGCAATTCTCTCTGTATCAATAAGGCGAGCTTCGGTTTGCCGCAGTTTATTGACCGTTGTTTCATATTTTTCTTCAAGTTCATTCCACAGACGGGCATTCTCGATTAAAGGTGCGATTATGGCTGCAATACTGCGAAAAAGTTCTAAATCACACTGGTTGTAGGCTCCTGGAATGTTACGGTCAAGATAAATGAGTCCATATACCTGTTGGTGATAGGTAAGTGGAGCGCAAATGGTTGACCTGACTTGCATGGCAATGATGCTCTCCTGTTCTTTGAATGAATCATGACTGAGAGCATCTGTAAGTACAAAAGATTCACCGTTTTCAAAAATGCGTTTTACGATGCTGCGGCTGAGCGGAACGGATTCAAGTTGAGGGATGCAACACAAAGGTTTCAGAACGCCATTCTCCTGAAAGAGAGCAAGGTAGCCACGATCCTGTTTAAAATATTCTTTGATACGTGAAAAAATTTCTTTAATAAGTTCCTGTACATTTTTCCCTGCAGGAAGGTTCGCGGTTATGTCATAAACAAGTTTAAGCCGCTGTTGATCAAGCGGAGTCTCACTATATAGGTTAAGAGAATGAAGAATAAGGGTTTGTTCTGCGTCGTTTTCTTCATACCCTGAAAACAGAAAAGTAAGATGACCTAACTGTATCGAATCCCCTGGTTTGATATAGGTTTTATCGAGGATTTTTTCTCCGTTAATTATCGTTCCGTTTGAGCTGTTCAGGTCCTGAATCCACAACATGTCTTCCGTTAAGTCTATAAAGGCGTGACGATGTGAAACAGTCTGATCAGCAAGTGACAGGTCAGCCTTATTACCTCTTCCAATAGTGCATGGCAGGCTGAGAATATAATTTTTCCCTGAATGCTCTTCCTGCAGAATGATTCTGTTGTTCGGGTTCACTTAATCTCCTTGTTCCGAAAGGTATTTAAGCGCGTCCAGTGTTTCTATGATTCGGAGTTTTTTTGAGTTAATAGTATATTGCAGTTTTTTTTGAATTCAGTCAGCAGCGCCTCGATAAAAACACCTGAATTGAGCCATTTTACTAGGGTCTCATGTTTCTCAGAATAAATATCATATAATTCATCCTTGTGAAACGGCTCATTTCTTTCTCTAGAATCAAGTAAAGATTCAATATATGATGGAGACAAAGTGTCGAGCATTTCTTTCATCTTTGTGCGGCTGGCATTTTGAAAAGCTTTTTGGATTATTAAAAAACCATTTTTTATCTGGAGAAGATGCGCTGCAAGTGGAAGGGCGGTTTCATCAGAAGGTAAGGAATTGTAAGGAAAGATTTCGTTCATCTTGGTAATTATTTCTTTTATGAGCTTACACACTGTTTCTAAGGAACAATGTAACTCTTCCTTAAGTGTGACAGAGGAAAAATCTGTTTGATTTTTATTACCTAGAAGAATTAAAGCAACCCTTCTTTCAGATTCTTCCACATCTGGAGCAGTCTTGCCATTATTTGCAGTTCTGATTCGAAAGCATTTAATCATATCATTCAGGATTGTCATGCGCTTTTCTTGTGGGATATTTTTGAGACATTTTGCCAG
>CAMYJP010000354.1 GCA_947258675.1 uncultured Desulfobulbaceae bacterium
TGGGACGACGTCAACGGCGATGGCACAGTCGGGACCGGTGAACCAGTCACAACGTATAGCAGCAAGATTGCTAAATTGGCCACATATGAAAATGAAGCAATAGAATTCAGTGGCATGAACGATTTGTGAGTACGAATGCGCTGTTGTGAGTAATATGTTCACAATATAATGATAAATTTCCTTTGGCCGATGCATGATTTTACAACTTCCTTCCACTGAATTCCATTGCTTTTCACTCACATCGTACACAAACAAACCTAATTCAGGCTTCAACATGAGACCATTGCGTGCTTTCAGAAACTTGCGATCGGGCTTTTGAGACTGCGGCGTTTGTAGAGATGAAACTTGCTTCTTCAAAGAATCAACGCTATCGACCAAATGCTTCAGTAAACTATGAGGCACAAGTGTATTCGAGCTCTCTTCACTGCGACCATCGGCGTTGATAGCAAATGAAACTGTATTAGCATCTGTTGAATCCATCTGTGAATTGCTGCTTGATGTCGTGTCCGGAGAATGAATGCTATGAACCATGACGGGCCTCCTGTTTTTTGGGAGGAAGAGGGAACAATGAGCTCGTGGTTTTTATATAATCCCTATACTCGGGATTATCGGTATATTTTCTCTCCAGCATCGGTGTGCCAGAGACCTTAAGTATTAGATAGGTAATGGTGAGCGGACCGATAATTGTCCAATAACTTCCAGGAACCGAAATGCAGATCAGGAATACCCCCCACCACATCGTTACTTCGCCAAAATAATTGGGATGTCTTGTATAATGCCACAGACCGTATTTCATTATCTTTCCCTTATTGACAGGATTTTGTTTGAAACGAAGGAGTTGATAATCTCCAACGGTCTCAAAGAAAAAACCTGTGGTCCAAGTGATAATGCCAATAAAATCAAGAATATGAAGAGAAGGGGATGGGTGAGTAAGGGTCCAGGTCACAGGGAGTGAAATAATAACTGAGAGCAGGCCCTGAAAGAGAAATACTTGAAAATAAGTGCGCACAAGAAACGATTCCCCCCATTCCTCACGCCACTTTTTATAACGGTGATCTTCCGGTTTACCGCGGTTTCGCAATCCTATGTGGGTGAGTAACCTAAAACCCCAGATTAAAATTAGAAATAAAACGACTACCGGACGAAGCCCCTGCATGTCTCCTAGCAGATAGGCAGTTACCACCGCACAGATAAAACCACCGCCCCAGGCAACGTCGGCTACATCATTTCGCTTTTTTTTGATAGCTACAACAAACCAGCAAGTAGCGTAAAAAAGGATTACCAAAAGTTGGAAGATCAACACTTTCAGCATAAAAATATGACCTTTTATCGATTTGACAGAAAGTCTTGGATTCAAATAACCACTAAGATTGCTTGAATTCAGATCAATGATTAATAGTTTTCATTACTATAAGGCAAATATATAGAAAATAAAGAGAAGAATAGTGCTCATATAATTGATCAAGTTGCAAGATCACCAATATTGACAAGGAATCATCGACACCTATGAACGTGATAAAAAGAGTTTTGATCGTACTGTATTGCGGCCTGGTACTGAATATATCTGGTCTCCATACAGCGAACGGTGCTACCAGCAGAAACATAGATTACCAGGATCAGATCGAACTGGAAGGCAGCACGCTTCATCTCCATGGTATTGGTTTATTAAAATGGAAATACTTGATTAATGTCTACCTGGTAGGACTGTATAAACCACTCGATGTTCCTGTGAACAGGGTCCTGGATGACATCCCAAAGCGGCTTGAATATTATTTTTTCACTGACATGAAAGCATCAGATTTCCAGGAGACCGGTTTTCCCTTGATGGCACAAAACGTGGGTGAGAAGAAGGCGGCAGAAGTCATAATAGAACTTGAAAAACTAAACCGTTTATACCGTGATGTCAAAGAAGGTCAGCGTTACACCTTGACCTACATACCAGGGATTGGGACAGAAATGGCTCTGGACGGTAAAGTCCTTGGGCTGGTTGAGGGAAAAGAGTTTGCTGCTGCCTATTTTTCCATCTGGTTAGGACCTGAGCCGGTGGACCAAAGACTCCAGGATGGAATGTTTGATCCAGACAGCCTGAAGTAGAAAATCATGGTTAAGCGTATTGAGCAGCTAAGGAGTGAAACTCAACTGTATTAACTCAGTCTTGATCATACTAAATTGAAAAAGACTGTAGTTACATCAAGTCTGGTAATTTATTGAATATTTGCACCTTAGATGTGGCAATGTGAACACTTGAGTTACAGGTGTTCAGGCATACATAATTAATGGAGATGAAATTATGCATGCCAAAAACTATCTTGAAAACAACAAAATTTATGATAATGGCAAGTATGTATAAGTTTATTTTATCCAATCAATTTCCTGCATACCTCTTTTTACAGCTCTTTTATATTTATATTTAGGATATCCAATAATCACTGACATTACTGCTTCATTATCTTGGGGTATCTGGAAAATATTTCTAACCTCTCTTACCTTATTGATTGCAGCCGGTATAATTTCTATCATCGTTGCGCCCAACCCCAACGAATGGGCTGCCAGCATTACATAAGTACTATAAATAAGTGAGTTATTTGTATGAGCTTCTGCGCCTTTTTCAGCATGAAATATAATTAATGCGGGTGCACCTCTGGAAATTCTATCACCATATTCAAGTTTATAATTACCAAGTTTTGAAATAGGATAAAGATGGTTTTTAACAGTATTAAATGTTTCTTTTCCTGCTATTCTTTTTGCAAAAAACGAAGCCAAAGGATTTTCTATCATTGAAACTATCCCATCCATGAATTTAGCAATATATGGCAGAGATTCTTCTATTTTTTTCCTGTTGTTAATTACTGTTATTTGAACCTTCTCAGGATGAGAACCAAAAGGAGCATACCAGACAGATTCCAGTATTTTTTGTATCTGCTCATCAGGTACAGGTTTATCCTTGAAATTTCTTACTGACCGTCGGGAACTTAATAAGTTTAAGAATTCTTTTTCGTTAACATTAGATTCAGGAAGATCAAACAGATCTTCTGAATAGGATACTCCGTCAATCTGAACTGCCTTTCAATCTGAACTGCCTTTGAAGGGCAGACAGCCATACACTGGCTGCATTTCAGGCAGATGGATTCCCGTTCAGCTATAAAAACAATTTCATCTTGGGTATTAGTTTCAATACAATTACATGGGCATACCTCAATGCATAGTTTACAGTGAGAACAAATTTCTTTATTTATATAGTTTTTCATAGAAATACCCATATTTTATCTCTTAATTGTTCACATAACAGCCTAACAGGTAATCACTTATTACTTATAGTTGATAAATAATCAGATAAGTCTGTATCCGGCATAATCTCATATGTGACTGTACCTGGAGCAGCACGTTTTATCATGAGTTTAAATATGAATGAATTCGGATAGTTTTTAGCCGCCTCAGTTGATGACCACTGATAAATTCCCTGGAATTCATTTGTTGCTTCGTTGATTGTCCAGTCCTTTTCCAGAAAGCCTTCCATCCCAATCAGAAAAGGCGCTGGTATTATTGACAGCCTTTTGTTGACCCCTATGCTGAGGTTTTTGAACCGGAACCTAACTTTGAATATTGCAGGAGTATCCAGGCCTTCTCCTTTGCCGTCAACCGTCAATCTGCGGAACACGGTAAACCTCTGACTATCTTCCATGGTCAAAACATCATTCACGTATTCTTCAGGAAAGTGGACGTTCCCTTTCTGCAGATTGGTCATCGTGGTCCTTGCAACCAGTATGCAAAGCAGAATAATAACTACTAAAATAGAGAGAACTCTATTTCTGGTCTTCTTTTTCATGACTTCTTGGCGACAATTGCAATCTCCGGCGACTCAGGGGTAAATACCGTTCCGGCAACATCGGAGTAAAATTCTTCAACCATAAAGCCGTTTTTTTGAAATTCATCCTGAAGAGAATCTTTACTGAAATGTTGGAGCCAGTTATAGATGATCCTTTCTGCACTGTTTGCTTCGAAGACTGTGTATTTGTCCAATATGATCTTTTCATCTTCATACTTGAAAGTGTTGACGAAAGCATAATAATCATTTGGACTCCAGAAGCCGAAGAGCTGATTTTTTTCATATGTGGCGCTTTCAATTTTTTTCTCAAAGGCATTGAGGGAATATACATCCATCAGGATGGAGCCCTCAGGCTTCAGTATTGATTTAAATTTACCGAGCAAAATTTTTCTTTGAGCTGGGCTCAAAGCACAGAAGTCGCACATGATCATTAAAATAAGGTCGAACTTCTCTTCGGTTTCGAAGTCCAGATAATCAGAAACAATGTAATTAATACTTAATCCCTTTCCTTCTGCTGCTGTTCGCGCGTAGTTAATCGAATTTTCCGAAAAGTCGATGCCGGTGACGAAAGCGCCTTTCTGTGCAAGTCGCGTTGCATAAAGACCAGGACCACAACCGAAGTCGATGACATTTTTACCTTTAATATTGAAATGATCTGCTATCCAGGCACATGACATTTCAATAAAAGCGCTGTTTCTGCTCGATGCTTCAATGTCGTCGTTCAAGTGATATTGAAGCATTTGTTGTGCTGTGTGCTCATTTGTCCAAAGTTCGCTTGCTGTATAGAACTCAAAAGGCTTTGGACGCTCATTGATCTTTTTTAAAACGTTGAACATGATGTTTCTCCTTAAATATATAATATGTTCTTAATAGTCTGTTTAAATACCTATGGTCCTCAGGGATTCGTTGCACGGTTCGTTTCAGTATCTGACTCAGAGACACCCTTCATCCTGTCTTCTATCCAGTCGAACATGATCTGCCTTGCCAGAGGGAAGTTGTTGAGCTGGCAATGGGCTTCTCCGCATTCTTCCGTGGTGATGATGCGTTTTACTTTGACGCTGCTCCCAAGCTTTTCATAGAACTCGTGGGCCTGGCGAATCCCTTCTCCGCCCAGCTCATTTTCACCAGCCATGACCAGAAACGGGACAGTAATCTTTTCAGGGTTTACAACAAACTTGCCCCAGGCGCCGTCTACCAGGTCATACATGGCTTTTTTCAGATTTTTGCTGTAATCAATCCCATACTGCCAGCACATCCTTTTTCCCCAGCCTTGGGCATCTTTAGGCGCCTTCCACACATGACGGCAATCGTTTAAGACTTTTGATGCGTCCAGCATGGGGGCATTGGCGATGATCCCTTTCATCCTGGAGTCGATCTGGCCGAAACGCCCGGCCCTGTAGCCGCCCATGCTGATTCCGTAGACAAAGATATTGTCCTTGTCCACATCTGGTCTTTGGAGCAGATATTCCATCTGCGAAAGA
>CAMYJP010000355.1 GCA_947258675.1 uncultured Desulfobulbaceae bacterium
CCGATGGTAGCGGTGGCAGTTCACCGGCCAGGCTGGCAGAGGTGCCGTTGATGATTAAATCAAATTGATGTTTGCTCAGAGATTCAAAATTGCTGGCTGAGATCTGGCCCAGGACACTGAAATCACTGGCCAGTTGTTCGGCTTTTGAAACAGTGCGATTGGCAATCACCAGTTCGGCTGGGGATTCTGCCAATATAGGCTCGAGTACACCGCGGACTGCACCGCCGGCGCCAAGGATTAATATCCGTTGAGCTTTGAGAGTTAAACCCTGGTTAGCCATCAGGTCGTTGACCAGGCCGACACCATCTGTGGTGTCGCCATAAAATACCGCCTGGATGTATTTTCTCAGGAGTAAGAGTGTACATACAGATGCTCCAATGAATACGAGAAGTTGACTTGATAAAGACAGATCAAATAATAAGAGGACAAGGGCTGTAAGCCATGCACCAATACCAAAAAAGAAGACAATGAAGCCAGGAAGCAGAAGCTCGAAAACAAAAAAAGCGATACCTACCAGAAACCATGCAAGAGTTGGTGAGATGACCATTAGATTGAAGCCTTAATTGAAAAATTTATTTTCCATTATGACACAAATATCTAGGAATCAATGTTTGAACAAGGTTCCTGTACAGGGCCTTTGAGTTGAAAGAATAATTTGAGCCCTTTTTTCACTGTATCAGAAAATATTTTTGTCCCTAAAAAGGTCGAAGCCACTCGTTTATTTATTTCTCCCAGAGTCGGATATGGATGCACAGATCCGGCCAGTGAGGAAAGTTTTACTCCGCCATAAAGGAGAGCAGCCCATTCACCTATCAGGTCACCAGCACGAGGTCCGGCAATCTGGACTCCGATAACTCGTTCTTTCTGATCAAGAAGCATCTTGATTTTACCGGCTGTCTTTCCTTCAGCAAGCGCCCTGTCATTTGCATTGAACTCTTCAGTCCATACCTGATATTCAATTCCTGCCTTTCGGGCACTTGTCTCATTATGACCAATTGATGCAAGTTCAGGATCGGTATACGTGCACCAGGGGAGAAATGTGTAATCCGCTTTTTTTGGAAGATGCAGAATGGCATTGCTCAGGGCAACGCCCCCTTCATAGCCGGCGGCATGAGTAAACTGATACGCGCCCGTGACATCTCCTGCTGCGTAAATGTGTTTATGATTGGTACGCATCTTGTTGTCCACCTTAATACCCTTTTTGTCGAAATCGAGAGAAATGTCTTCAAAACCGAGTCCTTCTGAATTCACCTTCCTTCCCAATGCAACAAGAATCTGCTCCGCTTTCAGACTTTTTTCATTCCCATCCCTGTCTTTGATTACCACTTCTTTCTCACTGCCAAGTTCTTTTACGCTCTGCAATGCAGTGTTGAGATAAATTTCAACCCCTTCCTCCTCAAGTACTTTCATGACAATGTCCGCCAAGTCCTTGTCTTCCTTACTTAAAATCTGCCCGCTCCTCTGAACCACCATTACCTTTGATCCAAGCCTTGCAAATGACTGGGCCATCTCGATTGCGATCGGTCCGGCACCAATAACAACCAATGATTTTGGCAGGCTGTCAAGGGAAAAAATCTCCTTGTTCGTTATATAAGGGGTATTCTGAATACCTTCAATCGGGGGAACCGAAGGCGATGAACCCGTGGATATCAGCCACTTGTTTGCAGAATAAGACTTGCCGCCTATTCTTACAGAATGCTCGTCTGTAAAAGCTGCGTCGCCGAACTCCACCTGAACTCCCAGTTTGCAGAACCTCTCTTCTGAATCATGTTTTTGGATAGTGTCTATAACATACTTGATTCGTTTTGCTACATCTCTATAATCAACAGGTTGTATATCTGCACTGGGAAGACCATATTTCCAGGCATTTTTCATCATATGGTAAACATGGGCAGTCTTGATCAGCGTCTTGCTTGGGACACAACCATAGTGAAGACAATCTCCCCCCAGTACCTTTTCCTTTTCGATAAGCAAAGTCTTTGCTCCAAACTGGCTCGCTCCGGATGCAACGGTCAGTCCGGCAGCACCACCTCCGAGTACCCCAATGTCATAATCATAAGTTGGCATTTTTTAGCCTCCCGTCTTATTCGTTATTCGTTATTCGTTACTCGTTGTTTGTTATTTGTCATTACTCCACTCCCATGCCTTTCCTCTTTTTATAAAGCCCTAAAAGCTTCTTAGCGACCAATGGAAACAGTCCGAGTAATACAAATGAAATTAACAGACCGGGTGATAATATGCCGGATAGTGAGTCTATCTTGGCTAACTCTTTACCTGCATTTACAAACACTACGGTAGCCGGAAACATTCCAAGCTGTGACACCCAGTAAAAGGACTTGAGCGGCATCTTTGTCAGTCCCATTACAAGGTTAATGAGCCAGAATGGAAAGACGGGAATAAGCCTTAATGTAAATAGATAAAACAGGCCTTCTTTTGCGATACCTTCATTAACTGTCTTCAGCCTGTCGCCAAATTTTTTCTGGACCCAGTCCCTGAGAATAAACCTTGAAACAAAACAGGCAAGGGTAGCTCCAACAGTACTGGCAAAAGACACAATAATTATTCCGGTAACAAGTCCGAAGAGGGCACCGCCTGCAAGTGTAAGTATGGCCGCTCCTGGTAATGACAATGACGTTGACAAAATATATATGAGCATATATACAGCAATGACTGTCACTCTATTCTCTCTGTACAAGGCCTGAAATTTAGCCTGTGATTCCTTCAGGTATTCAAGAGTAAGATAATCACCGAGATTGAATATCCTGAAGGCTGCAACAACCGCAATGATTACCACTGCAATAATGATTTTATTGATATGTTCTTTTTTCATATGTTAAATGTCTTTGGCATTCTGAACGAAGTGAAGCCGGAGCAACCCTTAGCAGAGACCCGCACCGGGAATCACATATTATCAACTGGTTAAAACTGAGAGATTCTTCGGCTAATGACTCAGAATGACATTCTGCTATTAATTACTTTTCTGGAATGGCAAATTTAACATTATTTATTTATTAATTATTGAACTTTGTAGTCCTCATATACTATAAACGTCAGCATCCCTCCGG
>CAMYJP010000356.1 GCA_947258675.1 uncultured Desulfobulbaceae bacterium
CGGACTGGCATCACGCTGGATCAGCTCCTTTACAACTTCTTTTCCGGAAAGAATATTAACCAGGGAAATATATTTTACAGATATCAATAACTTTCCAATGAAATACGTCAGTGCGGATATTTTATAAAAAACCACCATGGGGATGCCTACCAGAGCTGTTTGAAGGGTTGCCGTACCCGAGGCTACCGCAGCGGCCTCAGAACAGAACAATGCATCAACAGTGCAGTCATACATAACTTTGACAGATTCCGGGACTTCCATCTGCAATGAAGTTCCGGAGACAAGCGGGATGAGAATTTGAATATCAGGAAACTCTTTGTGCAATATTTTAGCCACATCAATAACTGCTGCCTGATGTTTACTGATTTCATTCGGCCGGCTGCCGGGGAGAATAGTAACGACCCTTCTTTTGGGATCAATTCCCAGACTTTTTTTAATCTCCTCTTTTGATTGCCTGATATCGATCTGTTCAGCAATCGGATGGCCCACAAATTCAGCATCAAGACCGGTGTTTTTGTAAATTTCAACTTCAAATGGAAAGAGCACTGCCATTTTATTGACCAGTGATACAATTTTTTTTATTCTTCTTTTACGCCAAGCCCAAACCTGCGGGCTTACATAATAGAGAACCGGAATTCCTGCATCCCTGGCTCTCTTTGCAAGAGAGATATTAAAGTCCGGATAATCGATCAGAACCAAGACATCCGGTTTCTGATCAATGAGTGCCTTCCGGGCAATATTCAGGGTTTTTTTAATTTTAAAAAGATGACGGAATGTTTCAGCAATGCCAAACACATGAGAGATCGGCGCCAGTAATGTTACCCCCTGCTCTTTCATCCTGGAACCGCCTATACCGAAAATGTCTATATCAGGCCATTTCTTTTTAAGCTCTCTGGTGAGCATCGCTCCATATATCTCCCCTGAGGTCTCTCCAGCACTTATCATAACCTTTTTTGACACCTGTTACGATATCATTATTTAAATGGTTAATTCAATGAAGAGAAGGCGTTAGGATGAATAAAGGGGTCGAGGGGACAAGGGGTCACGTGAAAAAAAATTGATCGTCATTCCCGCAGTCTTTTGAGCAAGAATCCAGAATCTTTTAAAAGGGGCTGATTATGGCCAAGGAACTACCGGTATGACATATTTATTATAATTCGCTTAACTCCTCATCATCATTGTTCATTATTTTATCTGTTCCCTCGACCCCTTGATACCTTGCCCCCTAGGACCCTTTTGTCCTATCTGAAAAGATTGCTTTCTTATCTTTATACGTCTTCCACCTGTTATGCATCCATAAATACTGAGCAGGATAAGCTCTTATGATCTTTTCCATCTGCTGGTTCATTTCCTTTGATATCCGAAATATCTCCTGCTTTTTGTCTCCATCACCGGGCCAGATCGGATCACTGACAAATCCGTCATACTGGTCAAACCCGTTTTTACGGCATACGGCCACGACGAGTATCGGTCTTTTGTAATTAATGGCAAGCAGAGCAGGAACAGGGGTAGTTGTTGCTGTCCTGCCAAAAAAATCTATTTCGATCCCTTTGGCAGTACTCTGGTCCGGCAGCATCCCTACAGAACTGCCGCCTCTTAGCGTCTTACGGAGGGCAGACAGTGCATTATTCTTATCGATAACACCCTGCCCGCTTGCAGTCCGGTCTGAATATAACAGTTTTTCAATATATCTGTTATCAAGCGGCCTTGCAACGACAGACAAAGGAATGCCGAGATATGATGCAATATGTGGCAGTATTTCCCAGTTACCGATATGAGGGGTAACAAAAATACACCCTCCTGCCTGATCATGCACTTCCCTGGTCTTTTTGAAAAGAGTATCAATGTTTTGTGTCCTTTGACGGAATTGGTCCATTCCCTCGGGATTACTGAACAGATGGCGAAATTTCATGATTTCCAGAAACGTAAAAAAAAACTGTCCGCAGCTTTCACGGGCTATTCTTCTTATCTCTGTTTCACTTTTCTCACCGGCAAATGCCTTTGTCAGGTTATCTATTGCTATGTTCCTGCGTTTTGACGATACACTGAACAGCAAATTACCGAGACCATTGCTTATACCTTTCATGACACGCAACGGCAATATGCCTGCAATAGAAATGAGCACATAAACAGCCACAAATTCCAACATCTTAAAAGGTGTGCTTTTTGTCAATCGCTTTAATTTCATAATTATTTACTGTTTAAATATAGTAATGTAATAAAGAATACTGAATAACACTGTTAATGATCAACTGATGGCAGGTTTCAGATAGAAACTTTTTTACGCTTCATAAAAAGTATCATGGAGATGATATATAAAGGCAATTCATAGAGAACAACGATCATCATCGGCTTGACCATTTTGAGCGGTTCTCCCCACCCTGCTTTCACACCTGAATCTGTCAGAATATTAAAAGGTGAGATATGCCCCTCATACAAAGGCCAGAACAGAGTAACGCCAACCCCGTTTGTCGGATTGTTGTCCATACAGGAATCTACAAGCAGATGCAGAAAACCTCCCATTAACAAACTTAAGGCAATGACTGTTTTATTCTGCTTTTCAGTAATGAGATAACCTATGAGAGCGGCAAGACTTATATAAAATATATTATGGGTTGTTACATGATGATATGCATTAAACCAGTCAAAAAAAATAAACAAAAAATCCAGATCCGGTACAAACCCTCCAATAATAACTGCTGGAATGGATAATCTGCTTATCGATCTGGCAGATATGTAGGATACAGATAAGTGACCTATCGGTGTCATTGTTGTTGGAATTATATTATAAACGGTTTCAGTTATTTTAACGAAGTGGATAGTTTTTTTGCGAGACATCGCAGATTAATATTCCTGATGTTTTTTTTCATTGTGTATGTTATATTGTTGAACGGGAACTGGTTGAAGTTATATCAATAAACAATATCATTCATATTAGTGCATTCTCATTTGAAGAGAATATATTTAAAATGTCGAAAGGGGACAGGCTGATGAGTAAAATTCATGATCTGTTGTGGAAAAAATCCGAGACAAAGGGCAAGGC
>CAMYJP010000357.1 GCA_947258675.1 uncultured Desulfobulbaceae bacterium
CAAAATGCACTTTCCATCTTTAATACTTTCAAGCGTGAAGAGACCTCAAGCGGCATTGCCGGAGTCGGTCTGGGGCTTGCCATAGTACGAGAAATGGCGGTAAGACATGGGGGAGATGCCTGGATTGAGTCCGACCGTGAGAGGGGGGCGATTTTCTTGTTTTCAGTCTCCAAAAGGATCTGATAGAAGTCATTCTCCGTTTTTCCCCGGTGAGAAACACCTGTAGACACCAAAAGTCTGCTCGCCATTTTTAATTTCTGAAATTGACACGATGGTGTCGCCTCCCATCTCCGAGGCGCTGTTGCGACCAAGGGTGGTCAGCTCTGTTGCCACCTTCTTTTTACTGCGGTTCATACCGGCGATTTTGGCGAGCAGAGAAGCGGATGTTTCCCCAAGCTTTTGGCAGTCCTCAACATCCGAGGCTTTCACAACCCGAACGTTTTCGGCCTCTGGGGATACATGTACCCATGTGCAACCTGAAAACAAAAGGATGGCCATTGCCGATATAATAAGCTTCTTATTCATGACACAGTACTCCTGGTTAAGGTTCGATTGCCGCGTTTCAATTGAGTGAAAAAATTAGCATATCTATTACCGCCTGAAGAGTTTTCTGAAAGAACTGAGGAGTAATCGGACCAGGCTTTTTCTTCTTAAAAGAAATGTCCCCTGGGCATCAATAACTTCTTTGCCGATTTCGGCACGAAAGGAAGATGACTTCATGATGGCATAGATCTGGGAAGGGTAAACGGATCGATGGCCGGTCATCAGAAAGCTGGTTACGCAGGCCACAGCCGCATAGGGGGCAACATTGGGGCCGAAGAGCTCCACGGCAAGAATTGTAGCGGCGATGGGAGTATTGGCGGAGCCGGCTAATAAACTTACCATACCGATTGCCGCGAAGGTGGCGGGATCAAGGCCCATTAAATCTCCGACCATACTGCCAAAGGTTGCCCCTATAAAAAATATCGGCGTCACTATACCACCGCTTCCTCCAAATGAAAGGGTGATGCAGGTGAACAGCATTTTGGCTGCAAAGGCATACCAGATGATTTTGGTGCCGCCAAGGGTGGATTCGATGGTTTCCAGCCCCAGGCCGAGGTAGCGGCTTGAGAACACGAGGGTAAGAAGAACGAGAGCCGTACCGCCGATTAAGCCTTTTAAGGGCTCCCACCAGGGAATTCTGGCCGCCAGTCGTTGAAAGAACTGTAAGCTCTCTATCAGGGTCAGCGAACAGAGGCCAAAGATTACTCCGGCAAACATGACCTTGACAAAGAAGAGCTCGGAAAAAGCAGGCACAAAATCGATTGTGTGGTAGAAATAGGTGATGCCAAGGGCGGCAGAAACCTGATACCCCATTACCCCGGCGATAAAGGAAGGCAAAAGGACGTCATACATGATGCCGCCGACAAAAAGGACTTCAATGCCAAATATTGCCCCGGCAATAGGTGTCCCGAAAACAGAGGCAAAACCGGCGCTGATTCCGCAGATGACGAGTTTTTTGCGGTCGATGGGGTCAAATTTGAGCACATCGGCAAATGTCGAGGCAAGACTGCCGCCGATCTGGGCGCAAGGTCCCTCCTTGCCTGCCGAGCCGCCACAGGCAAGGGTGATGACTGTGGTGATAAGTTTGATCGGCAAGACAAGCGCTTTTATCTGACCTGAACGGCGGTGAACAGCTTCAATAACTTTTTCAGTGCCATGGCCCTCAGCTTCCGGTGCCAGATATTTTGTAATACAGGAACTTAAGAAAAGAGCAAAGGGAAGGAGAAGAAAATAGTAAGGGTGTTGACTGACGGCAGCGGAGCTTTTATTCAGGATAAAAAGAAAAATGGTGGTGGATAAACCGACAAGGGCGCCGACAATGCTTGCCAGAAAGAACCACTTGAATATACTAATAAAAAGTACTGACTGCTCAGTAACCTTTTCTTTCATGCCCGGTTCCTGTTATGGTGAAATTGAAAAGACCAGGGCCTTTTTCTTCTATGCTTGATACAAAATCAATGTCTTAAGAGATCACATCTATTTCGGAGTCTCACTGCGTTTGCTTACCTGGTTATCCATTCCTGGGCGCCTTTGATGGACTTTTTAAGAATCCATCAAGCTTAATATGTACCATATTTTTCGAAAAAGATACAAAGTGTGACTTTTTATGAATCCAACAACCTGGCAAAGTGTTCTGCAATTTCTTGAAGAAAACACAGAACGGCTAAAATTTCTTGAGAGAGAGGCAGGTCATAGCCTCAAAATATTAGAGGATACGCAAAAATATCGGAAACTGCAGCTTGCTAAAACAAATCTCTTGATAGAACTGCCGGCAAAGGCTGAAAATCTGCTGGCTTTTCTTTCTCCTGAACTACGCAATTTTATCAGCAAGGGACTTGAAGAATTTGCCGGAGAGGCACGGATGGCCAAGAAGGTTGACAGTGTTTTCTACATGTCTGTGCTGCTCTACCCTGATGGGGATGACGCCAAAAGTCCGCCGAATGGTTTTGAGGTGTTTGTCCGGACAGTAAAGCACAGAGCGAATAGCCTTGGCGTTCACTAAATAAGAAGCAAATTCATTATCTCAAAAGCAGGTGTTTGAAGAACTGACCAAAGGCAGCTTTGCTTTTTTGATTTCTGCATATATAGGAAAAAACCCCATCTATATCTGACTGTTTGTAGTAATCAGAAATAATTCCAGGAATTGTGCCAACTATTTTCATGCCGATTTTAGTTAAAAATTTGAGGGCCAGGGTGTTATGCTCCGGGGTTAGTCCCAGAATGATATTGTAGCTGTAATCACCATATTCATTTTTTTGACTGAATATCTGTTCTATGCAGTTTTTGCCAATGGTTACAGAATCTTCCCCCCAATATTTCATGTACATACAGTATGTAATAAATACTGACTTGCCATTGAAATCGTTGGTCCAGAAAAAGCCGACCTCGTTATCGTGGTATTGAACTATGTATATATCATGTTTTCTTTTTTCAAAGAATTCCACAAAATCCCTTGAATTTTGTACGCTGCCATCTAAAAAAACCTTTTTTGCCGTGTCC
>CAMYJP010000358.1 GCA_947258675.1 uncultured Desulfobulbaceae bacterium
GTCTGCTCAAGTGGCATGGTTATGTTCTACAAGTGTCTGAAGAAATACACGATGATCAATAAACTTTTCTTTTACCTTGAAACATTTTCAAAGTATTAAAACTAACGAAAACTGACCTTATGGAGACAATAAACATCGTAGAAAACCATATTACGCCTAAAATAGCATAGATTTTAGTTTCCATGTTACTATAACCAGCGAAAGAGCGCATTATTAGGAGAACAAATAATGGAGCACTGAAAATCGAAACCCAGAAATTTCCTTTTGCTTTTTCATACGGATTCGCGGCGTAATAGGGTGTCAAAAACCCTATGAAATAAAACACTCCGAAGGAAACACAGAATATCCCGAAATATCCACCTAAAATAATCTTGAAATATTTTAACAGGAAAAAAGAATACTGATCTATTACAAGGCTTTGAGTTTTGAATGAGTAATACAAGTAAAAAGTGCTTAATATTCCCAAAAGAAGAAATATTGAACCGCCTATTTTATTGCTCCTACGTGAAATAAGTACCATCAGATAGCTATTCCAAAGAATCTGAAAATATTAAATAATGTATACATTTCAAAAACATAACGATGAAGTCAGGGGCAGCCAGGGTTTCCACTGACCTACATGAATATGGTAAATATGCAATTTTACCCAAACTTACAAAAACGCCTCGGCCCTGGCTGTTACCTGAACTGGCATGTTAGGCTTTCATCTTACTTATCTCTCCTGATAAATTTTTCGCAAAAGAGCAAGGGGGACGTCAGCCATTTCAGCGCTATTTTCGTTTTGCGATCACGCGGATCTCGAGGAGAGTGCCTTCCGTTATGAGTTCGGAGACGCCGATGGCAGTCCATGCAGGAAAAGGGCGCGAAACAAACTCATCCTTTACTTTAACAAACTTGTCCAAGTGTTTCTTTAGTCCGACATGGTAAGTCGTCATTTCTACTACATCGTCGAAATTGAGTCCAGCTTGAGTCAAGTTTTTTTTAAGAAACTCAAATGTATTTCGAAACTGTGTCTCAGGGTCGTTCGAAACAGTAAGATCGGGCCGAGTTCCCGTAACTCCTGAGAAGAATACATAGTCACCATCATCGATGCCCGGTGATAGGTGCCAATCATTTGGAAAGTGTGCTAATTCCGGTGTGACAATAACTTTCTTCATGCTCATATTGCTTCCATTTTGTATACATTCCTGACTATTAAGCAGGTGGCCATGAATCTTTGTTTACGCTGACAGCCTAACGCAGAAGTGAGCTGCGGCCCATATGAAATAACGAGTCAGCACAGACTTTACGATAACCCGCGATTCTCACGCCGTCAGCTCAGCTGATTTGTTCTGTACTATTGTTTATCTCTTCTTAGTCGGCTTTTTGATAAAGCCGACTTCCGCTTCTTTGTGTTTCCGTGTCCTTCCTAATGTTCATCATTTTATGTTCAAACGCCGACAGTTGCGCGATTGGCTGTTTTAAGTGCTCTTGGTTAAGTGCATTTTGGTAAGAATAAATTCTCTCTCCATCGAAAAAGAATATTGCCTTGTTGTTAAATTGCTTCATATCAGAGTCACGATAGAATGCGATTTCGAATATTGCTGCAGCAACTATATCAATTTTTCCTTCATAGAAATCGAATCTACCTACAATTTGATGATCTTTTCTTCCTATTGATTCATTTGGATTCACCTTTGGTTTGAAAATCCAATTTTGACCAGGTGAATCAAATATAGACGAAGCAGCAGGCCTTTCCGCAACATATTTATTTGATTTAATAGCAAAGTCGAACGATTTATAGCTTACAGATAAATTAACAACTGGTATAGGGGATTTATTTTTCAAATAGAATTCGAATCCTTTTTTATCTTTTGAACGAACCAAATAATAGTCCAAGGTAGGTTCGACATGCAGTTTGTTTAACTTATTTTCAAAATTGCACGATCTAACGCTAAAAAAAATACTTACTCCGATACTTATAATTGAGATAATCAATGCACATATGCTTATTTTCTTTTCTGTAACATTTTCAGTGCCCATAATTCGTCTCTTTGGCTGGTACAGAACGGAGAGCTGACCAGCGGCGGGTTTAAAGCCAAGGCTTTCCAGAAAGCTGATAAAGCTCTTAGATGGCAAATATTTGAAAACCCGCATTATACTAGCCGTCTGAGTTAAGCGCCTTGTTCTGTGGTCCTATTTTGTTTTCTAAAAAACTCAAGGAATTCCGAGGGAGAAAATATCTTTATACCCTCCCTGGATAAAGGAGGGTAATGGACAATATTTCCTGTGATTAAGGACCGTACTTTTCCAGCAATGGCAACTTCGAGAAATGGCTCATCGTCTGGGTCGGGCAAACGGTTCTTAAGTGGCAAACTCGAAACAAATTGGCCATATAGTTTTATAAAATCAAGCAAAATGCTGATATGATCTTTATTGAATTTGAATTTTGGACGGTGAAGAACCTCTTGGTATTCTGATAAAATGCGTGCATCTATATGTAAAATAAGCTCACCTGCGGATACCATCCGAACAATTTCACCGCTTGAACCAAAGGGGGTTAGTAGGCCAGAGACGAGAACATTTGTGTCCAATACGATTTTCATTTTTTCCGTTTAGACCTTACGGCTCTAATTTCGGCATCGATTTCATCCATGGATATCTTATCGGTTCCTTTTTGAGCTGATTCGTATTGAATTACTGCAACAGCATTAGTTGCGCGAGCACGACGAAAGGCGGTTAAGACTTGCTCAAGATTGTTTTCATTAATTGATGAAAGGAGGGCAATCGGTCTGCCGTTGCTGGTAATGATCATTTCCTTTTGACCCGGCAGTTCTTTCCAAACTTGTGACGATTTTGTTTTTAGATCTCTAACGCTTAAAAATTTCATAACATCACCTCAAATTGAGTCTCAATAATATACCTAAATGGGACACAATACAAGATTATTTTATTCTGACACAGAACGGGCTGCGAGATGAGCCGCAGTCGGCTGGGGGCGGAAATTGCGTTTTTTTGCAATTTACCGTGCCAGCCGACCGAGCGCAGCGAAGCCCGAAGGG
>CAMYJP010000359.1 GCA_947258675.1 uncultured Desulfobulbaceae bacterium
GCATCGACATCGGGCGCAAGATTTTCCGGATCAGCAATGATATCAGAGAACTTGTATTCCTGTTTCTCTGCTAACATCTATTCGCTTGAGTTCAGTTTGTCGATAATGTATTGGGCAATGATACGCACGGTGGTCAACTTCGGGTAATCGTCTTCGTCGATTCGGATAGCGTACTCATCTCTTAAGACCAGCGCAACCGTTGCCAGGTCCATAGAGTCCACCCCGACTTCATCAACCAGGTCAAGATCGGGGTCAAACGTTTCTGGAGTAACATCTTCGAGCTTGAGCTCATTGATTATGATTTCCGCAATCCGAATGATGGTCTGGTTTATATCGTTACTCATGAATTTATTATTATTTTAAATTATTAACTAAAATACATGCTGCCGGAACAGACGTCTTCATTCCCGCTGGTAATGCTGAACAGATAGTGATTTACATCCTCCCCACTGGTGACACAGATATTCAGCGATTCTCCGGGCCGTACTATTTTTCTGAACTTGATCCGACCTAGGCGTTTCAAACACAACGTTCTGTTTTCGGCTTCTGATATGAGATCTGCAACCAGCTTCAACTGTGCAATTCCCGGCAGAATCGGATCACCTGGAAAGTGACCCGAAAACCAGATAGAACTATTATCTAGCGTTGCAACAGATTTGATAGTCTTCGTTTTCACTTTTTCAATCACTTAGGAATTACCACAAGTTAGCTATGCAAATCAATTAAAATGTCACTGGCTCGTAATGCCAGGCCTAGCACCTGTTTTTCCGATACGGATAAAAGAATTTAACATACCATTAAGTTGCAAATTACTCAACCGCTTAGTATGTAAATATCCGTTCCTCCTGCGTTCTACTCAGGAATCGCTCTGAAAGTAACAACTCAAGCTGTTTATAAAAAAGCAGTACCAACGAAAGTTTATAGTTCAGCAAAGTTTGATTATATTTTTTCACATGAAGAGTTGCGCCAGCATGTGGGATCCGAAGCAAGGTAGTCTCCCGTGAGCTGATAGGCCGCCCCCCTGCAACCGTAGCATTCAGATGCTTTCTCGCAGTTGCGGCACTTACCCTTGATCTTTTCCCGGTAATTTTTAAGGTTTCGGATCTCCTCACTGTTCTTCAAAATGGAACCCAGACTGTTATTGCGGATATTATCCAGAGGTATAGTCACCCCGACACAGGGCATGACATCACCGGTAGCAGTCACTAGGCATGACACCTGATGGCGCATGCATTTATTGCCGACAAGAGGCGGCTGGGGTTCCCATTTACGGCTAAAAACCTGCTGATCTATTTCTGAAAGTTTGAAAAATAAATCTTTTAATTCAAATGGCTCGACATTGAGCCAACTATTCTCAAGTACATTTGCCTGGGGTGTAATCACTTCAAAATACGGCTCGATATTTTCAGTGCGGAGCCACTTCCACATTGATGGCAGTTCTTTGATATTCTGTTTGCAGATTACAGTTGAGACAGCCAGAAACAAATCTTCGGAGGGATAACCTGCCTCCTTAAGTGTGGCCAGGGCTTTTTTGATAATCTGATAGGCGCCTTTCTTACCGGCGAGTCTGTCCTGAAGCGCCTCATCCTGTGAGTTAGACTTCAAAACAACCCGGACTTTTTCCTCAGCCAGGACCTGAGCCAGTTCCCTGTCAATGCCAGAACCGTTTGTGAACATTTCAACTTCAAGCTTTTCCTGCCCGAGGAAACGGATCATTTCGATAAGATGAGGATAAATCGACGGTTCGCCGCCAAGGATTATTATTTTACGGGCCCCAAGCGCTTTTGCCTGCAAAATGACATCCCTGATTTCCTCCCTCGATAGTTCGTCCTCCGACTTGCTCCTGTCCTCGACGTAACAGTAGGAGCAGCGAAAATTACAGGCTCTGCTGAATTCGATTTCCATGGACAACAATCTGTCCGCGGCAACCGCCTCCCGGATTTCCTGCTCTGTAAATTCTAGGTTGTAAATCTGCATCTATATCAACACTCCCAGCGCCTTTCATGATGACAGTTGCTACTCTTTCTGTTTCCATCAGGCAGCCTTTTGTACAATCATCTTCTTTTATTGAGTGATAAAAGTTCCCATCAGTTTCAGGGTCTTCCTTTTTAGCATGAAGATAATTTTATAACAATAGTCATGCGTCTTCATGATCCAAGGTATGAAAAACCAACTTTTCAAGTTGATCCAATGTAGGCGGATCATTTTCAAAATCGGGTGCGATTGTACCAATTACCTTCAAAGTAATCTTGTTTTTCAAACGGGTGTTAAAATTAAAACTGCCAGGCGGAAATAGCGCATCTGTACCAGAAATATTCAGGACCTGGATTGGAGACTTGCACATTCTGGCTATTTTCAAGACCCCCGTGTTCAGTTTACCAATTTTACCGTCTCTACTCCTTGTCCCTTCCGGAAAAACAAATAGATTGCCACCACTTTTCAAATATAAATCCATAGCTTCAACCTGATCGATTAATATGTGGGCGTATCGCCCTTCCCCTGAGGCAGGGATGTAGCCTGATTTCCTGACAATCGATCCGAAAATCAACATATTAAAGAATCTCGGTTTTACAATAGTTTTACTGCGCTTGAACAGGCTGATCAGCACCAGAGGATCAAGATATGAAAGGTGATTGCACACGATGATCGAAGACCTGATACTCCTTACTCTCTCATCAATTTCAAATATATGGCCAGGTGCTGTTACATTGATAATACGAAAAAGGACCTTAAAGAAACTGCAGTTGATACGCTGGAACTGAACTTCAGTGTTACGGGCTAAAAGGCCTGCAATGTAGACCCATGAATAAATAAGAATAAATCCAAAGATGAACCAGGCCCAACAAAGAAGTGTGATAATAACATCGATAACCTTATCGATAAATGATTTTGTTTCACCAGTACTACGGATCAAGTTCTCTGCCATTTTGAACAAGCAGGCAGGTATTTACGCCGCCAAAGGCAAAATTCTGCACCGCTGCAATCCTAGTGTTGGTTTCAGTCAGTTCACGTGTATGCCTGAGCATGGCGCAACGCTCATC
>CAMYJP010000360.1 GCA_947258675.1 uncultured Desulfobulbaceae bacterium
GGATTGAGAGATATTCGGTACGGTAGGGAAGTTCGATTTCTTTGCGTGGCATGGTTCTCTCCTGAAAAAAACCTGAACGGCCTTGGATTATACGGGTGACAGGAGAAAAATTGGTCACGAACGGCCAACTGGAGGCTTTTCATCCATCACCCGTTGAGTTTAGAGGTTCCTTCCACTCTGTTGTCAATGTTTCCTATATATCAGAAAACTATGACCTTTTCCCTTGGTAATCAAGGATTGAAATGCATTTTTACATAATAGATAAGAATTACAAATGGTTTAGGAGTCGACCTAGTGACATGTATAGTATCCAAAATATGTCTGGAATCGAGAAATAGGAAATGAAATCTTCTTAAAATCTCAGCCAACCACAGTGTAGTACAAAATCATCTGGACCTATTTTTTATCACTACACGCAACGCTCTGAATTCAGTGGCTATTCGCTGCGGTTTCCGAATTTGCGGAAAAAACAAAAATGACCAAAGTAACCTTTTATCAAGCAAATAAGGTTGCAACGTTGTCACCCAAACACAAATGTGGTATAATATCCGTATACACGGAATTCTCCATTTTGATAAAAAAAAGAATGTACCCATATTCACGGATTACGCTTATTTACCAAATACTGGGGGGAAAAATGAAGAAAAAGTTGTTTGTCTCCGGCGCCATTCTGGCCGCCTCAATCTTTGGGATACTGCAATTATCACTTGCCAGTGATCTCATCCACCTGCTCCATTTTTCAGGATCTAAGGGTGACATGGGGCTTCAATGCACCGATTGCCATGATATGCATTTTGGCAATCCGGCTCCATTCCTTCTTAGGCTTGACTCTTGTACACCGTGCCACAGCCCGGATGGCGCCCATGACGGTATCAATGATCCTGATATCGGTGTTCTTGTCGAATCCAACTGGCCGATCAATAACGGTGGCCTATCAGCCATATTCGATGCAAACGGACAACTGAAGCCAGGCAAGGAAAATTGGTGCCTCGGTTGTCACGACGACGGCACATCCACAGTCCAGGGAATTGATGCCCCGAATATTGCCGGCAAGACGGTCACAGGAGACTGGCAGAGCCCTGAAACCTATATTGACACCGGCTTCGCAAGCGCTGCCAGCCTCATCGATGGTGACACCTTCACAGGTAATGCCGATGGTGAAACTGCTGATCTGATTTTCGATCTTGGCAGCAGCCAGGATGTGACGCATCTTAGAATCTATAATAACGGACCGACAAAGAGTCCTTTTGAAGTATATGGCAGCAATGATTTGACCAACTGGAAAAAGATATTGTACGGTAGAACCGTTATATCTGCCAGACCTTATTGGCGGGTTGTCGGCCGTGGCTGGAGTGAAACCAAGCTGGACGACTTTTCCCCTGTCCGCTACATAAAACTTGTTAGATTTTCAACAAGAGCGCTTGGCGATAGAGGATTACGGGAATTTGAGTATAGATCAAATATCTCTTACGGCTACACATCAACCGGTCATAACATCAACTGTGATTATTGTCATGATACCGCATCTATGCATATTGACAGCACTGCTCAAACCTACAGTTTTGCTTCCAATAATTACACCGAAGGCTACCGGCTGGCGGACCTGGTAGTGGATTCAGTTACCGTACCTGCACTTGAAGTACCAAGAGTGGATTGTAATGACAAGGAAAGCACGAAAGCGAGCAATGACTTTGCACTTTGCGTCACCTGCCATGACAAATATAATCTGCTCGGTGATGCCTACGGCACGGGTGATTATCTGAAAGATCCTTTACAGACCTTTTTCAGAAATGATTCCAAAACCGATGAGAATGGCAACGTGGTAAACATGCACATTCGCCACCTACGAGGCAAAGGGCCCTGCGGGAATGCAAATTCCTGGGATTCTGATTGGGATGGCGTTGCTGATTCACCGCAGAGCTGCACCGCCTGTCATAATGTCCATGGTTCGCCAAATCCGGCCATGACCAGGCATGGTGAGTTAGCTTCCACTCCGGGCACCACTGATAAAGTGCCTATGCTTAACTTTGCGTACCTCGGTGCGGATGGAAAGGCTGACCCAGAACTTATGGACAGATCACTCAGCACTGGCGGTGTAACCCAATATTACGAAGGTGGTCCAGGGACAGTTGAGAAAAACAAGACGTGCAAAATGTGTCATGGTGACAGCCAGACATTTATCCGCATGCCTTAAAAAGAGTGTTCTCGAAAGCTCAGGGGCTGGTTCTTTTAAGAGCCAGCCCCTTTTTTAATTCTAAATAATCCTGATTATTTTTTCTTTTTCTTGGCAGCTTTTTTCTTAGTTGCCTTGGCTTTTCCCTTTGCTTTTGATGCACTCTTCTTTGCAGCAGTCTTCTTCTTAGCCGCAGGTTTCTTCTTCGCTGCTTTCTTCTTAGTAGCTTTTTTCTTTGCGGCTGGTTTCTTTTTTGCAGCGGGCTTTTTCTTGGCAGCAGGTTTCTTTACGGCCGGCTTCCTTTTAGCGGCCGGTTTTTTCGCAGCGGGTTTCTTGTTGGCTTTTGATGCCGCTGCCCTACGTGCGCTTGCTCTTGCTTTTGCCAGAAGAGCCTTAGCAGCTTTGATTACTTTTCCGGCTCTGATATCTTCAAAGCCGCGAATCTGAGTCAACTTTGAAACCTGAGCTTTGGCTACATCTTCCACGGTTTTGAGTCCTTGTGCGGCCAGAAGCTTTGCCGATGCCGGACCTATCCCTTTAATGTCGAGAACTGATTGACCCACTGAACACCTCCTTGTTGTAGACGATTGCTGGATTGCGGCTGATTATTTCTATTCCCATAGACAGATGTCATATCTGCCTGTGAAGGCTGTCTTTTTGAAGGATAGTGAAAAACTATACGTCAAGTATAGCAACATGTATTTTTAATTCAAACCATTTATTTGAATGGTTTAAATGAAAAATCGACATCCCAGGTTCCGCCTGCAGTTGACTAATCAACTGCGCTAACCATGCTAAAAATGAACTGATGAAAAGCTGCACTTTCTTTTGCCTATTACCCTTTTTGTGCGATATCATTTTATATA
>CAMYJP010000361.1 GCA_947258675.1 uncultured Desulfobulbaceae bacterium
CTTA
Source organism: uncultured Desulfobulbaceae bacterium (assembly GCA_947258675.1). Next base: position 5 of record CAMYJP010000361.1, read on the forward strand.
GTTCCCTGCCCCTCCTCACTCGCTACTGTAATCGTGCCGAAATGGGACTCGATGATTTGCTTACACTGATAAAGCCCGATCCCAAACCCATGCTTTTTGGTTGTGGCAAAAGGCTTAAAAAGTTTTTCTGCAATAAATTCAGCACTCATACCGCAACCAAAATCTGTCACCTCAACAAAAGCCTGATTTGCTCGAAGACCGTATTCAACACTGACAGAATCCTCTTTACCAGATGCTTCAACAGCATTCAAAAGCAAATTCAGAACAACCTTGTAAATCTCTTCCTCATCTGCAGCAAGCTGCACATTGCAACCATGTGAAGATATAGTTGCCCCAGAAGTTAAAATTGCATCATCAACAATCTTCTTCAAATCGGTCGGAGCGATAATTAACTGAGGCTTCTCTTTTAAATTCTTCAACCGCGAGATAAGCACCTTCATATCATCAACTGTATTCCGCACGGTTTCTAACATATCAGTTTGAAATTCAGGCTCTTGAATAAATTCATCGGCATTATCCAACAGCAGTGAGAGCCCTGACACCTGATTCTTCAAGTCATGCAAAACGAATGTCGAGACCTTACCTATCGCAGCCAACTCTCGAGTCACGGAGAGCTGCTCAGACAGACGCAGGCCGTGCACAGTGGCAATAGATTGTCTGCCGAGAAGCCGCAAGAGATCATAATCCTCATAGGTCAGCTTTTCTCCTTGATTGATCTGCGCCCCCAAAACAATAAAACCTGTGAGTTCCTCATCAAAAAACAATGGAATCACCAGAAAGGCCCCAACCTCGACAAGTGTTTCAATCATGGTGCCGGCGAGTTCTGGGTTATCTTGCTTGAGATTAATGATCCAGTCCCTTTGGAACATTTTACAAATCAGGGGATCATCCTGGGTAAAAGGCCGCCAGTCTCGACGGAAATTAAAGTAACTTGTATTTAAATATGTAGCTGTTTCTGAATCAATCAGATAAAAAGCGGCCCCTTTGCAGGCAAAAGTATCGCAATAAAATTTTAAAATTGACGTTTGGATATCTTCTGAGGAAGCAGAGGTTGACAAAAGTTTTGCAAAGCTCTCACACTTATCTCGATAATCATACTTACTCTGATAAAAATTTTTATTAAGAAATATGACGACTTTTCTTCTCAGGTTTTCTGAAAGAAGTATAGGAAAAATAAGCAGAGAACTAATAAGAACTATAAAATAATAAACATCTTTATAATTTATATTTTCAAAATACTTTAGTCCTTCTCCTACCAATCCTAGAAGAATAAGGTACCCACCAATTATGAATAAGACGAATGACCGATAAGCAATCCCTCTAGAAAGGGCCAAATGACTATTTTCTTTTCCCAAAAACCTGGAAAAAACCAATAAAGCGACCGAAATTATGACAACAATTGATCTCAAGTGAATTAAATCGATATTTATTGAATAGTATAAAAGGCTTTGGCTATAATAAAGAGCAAAAGCCATGATTAACAGCCCGCTACCGACTATTTCCTTTTTAACCTGATATCTTTGGAGTTGGTGGAGTGCAGCCATGGTTCTTTCTAATTGAACCAAAGCAAAAACCAGAAAAACCATGAGGAGAAGATAAAAAGCAAATCCCTGCTTGGTTAAAACCACTATATTATTTCTTGATGGCTCCGAGGCTGAAATCAGGCTCTCAGTCGGAGCAATAACGACATACGTGAGTAGCCCGATAGCAAGAAGACAAGTAGCCCAGAAGCCTGTGCCCAGGTTTTCCAGCTTATTTTCCCGGAAGGCGAATTTTGCATAGCCATAAAACAAAATGACCATCAGCGCCTCCAAAATCATCAAGCCCTTCCGTTGTAAAGCCCCCACTTCAGTTGCACCAAGCAGGATAAGTTGCAAGGAAGTGAGAAAACTGATTGCGGCCAGCCCGGCGCATAGGCAATAGCCGGCCAGGGAATGGGGGCGCATAAAAGCAAGACCAACCCCTCCCAGCAAAGCAACAGCAACAGAAATCCAGGAAAAACTCAGATAGATCATTCGCTTTACATCAACGGCTTGATGGTGTCCACATCACCATTCGGTTGCCGCGCAGATAGCTAAACCAGGCGACTAAAATGGCAAAATTCACGGTCAAAAAATAAAGGGGGATTTTGACGTACTGACGAGACAAAAGTTCCGGCCACACCCAACCGGCGAATGCACAGAAATATAAAGCAAGATGAGGAATCAGCAATAAAAAATATAAGACCGAATCCAGAGCAAGAGCTAAATTAGCCAGCAGGGCAAAAATCAGGCAGAAAGGGACAAGCCAGCGCAAAAGTTTATGACAAAAATATTGGTAGGAAAATAATCCGTAATGCGCAGCGTTGAGAAATTCCAAATTTTTAAAAAAAACGGTCAATCCTCGTAGAACCGTACGAACCTTACGATTAAATTCTTTTTTATTATCAGCAACATCGGGATAATAGCCGATTGCTTTCGGATCGCTAACACCACGAAGGCCCATCCTCATGCTGTTCAAAACTGTCCTGAAGTCGCTTTGCATCTCTCCAGAGAAGTCCTGACAAACTTCTTTTCTTGCGGCAAAGAAGGACCCACTTAACCCAACCAGAGAAGACACCTGCGACTCAAGTTGCCGCAACCACATTTCATAACGCACATAAGCGCCTTCACCGCAGGGCTGCCCATCCTTGCCAATCACCCGATCAACGCTGCTCACACAGCCGACAGTCGGATCAGCAAAGTTGCTGGCAATTTGTTTTAAACCATCAGGGTCGATGCGGGTAGCAACATCGGAGAAAACAATAACGTCTCCCCGGGCATGAGCAACGGCTTTTTTTTGCGCGTTTTCCTTGCCCTGCCGCTCCGGGAACGCCAGCAGCTCGATCCCCTGCGGTGAAAATTCTTGTACAATAGCGTTGGTTTCATCCGTTGAACCGTCAGAAGCGACAAGGACCTGCAATCTTTCTGCGGGATAGGAAATTTTTAGGGTATTTTCCAGCTTTTCCCGAATCCGGGTGCCTTCGTTGCAGGCGGTGATAATTAAAGTCAG
>CAMYJP010000362.1 GCA_947258675.1 uncultured Desulfobulbaceae bacterium
TGATTATTGTTAATCAACAGCCCGCGTAAAACGTGTCCCAAAGACAGATGATGTACAGCTGTCAAGCTACATTCCAATCCACCCTTTCGACCCGTTTTGGATCCTCTCTTTCTATCCATCTCGGAACAAGGCCGCTTGCCATGAATGCTGTGCATTCCTTCCTTTTCTCGAAAGAGCACTCAGAAATATTCCAGCAGGGAGTAAACTGCAATAATTTCTTAATGGCAGCAATTGAGATGCCGTGTTCATGAATCATTTCCCGTAAGCACTCGACCCACTTGATGTCGTTGAAGGTGAAGTAGCGCCATTTGCCTTTGCGCATCGGCTTGATCAATCCTTCCTGTTCGTAGATTCGAAGCGTTCTGGGGTGCACTTCCAGCATCTGGGCTGCTACGCCGATCGTGAATATTGCTTTTTTCTCGTCTACCATCTCATACCTCTCTCGTTCAGAAAACAGAAGCCGGAAAAATAAAAGCAATCCTGGCTCGCTTCTTTTGCTTGTTTGGTGGCCTGTGTTGTTTTCATTGTTTCCGTTACTTCTGTTTCTGAGTTTGTGATCCGGTACACCAAAGATTGGGGAGAATGTGTGTATTGCTCAACATTCTCCCCAATGTTCCTGATCAATGATCTTCGTGATGCTCGTAGGCACGTCCGAAGAAACGCTCGCCAAGGATAAAGGCCATGCCGACAAAACCGACACCGGCCATGGTCAACATGATCTCGGCAACTGATGGTGTGTAGCTGAAGTTAAGAGGCAGATTGTTCCAACCGGCATACTGGGGAACAAGCTGTCCGGCGACCACGATGTCATAGGTGCGGAAGAACAGACCGACCATGGTCATGAGGCCAGCGGCAGACATGGCGCCGACAGACTTCAGTTTAGTGGCCAGAAGAAGCGCCAGAGGCAGTACCAGGCCGATGGTTACTTCAAATACCCAGAAGTTGGTGGCAAGCGGTCCGGCAAAAAGAGCATCGGCTGCTGCACGTCCAGCTTCGGTTCCGCCGACGTAATAGGCGATTCCCTTCCAGGCGGTGGCTACAGAGATTAATATCAGCATCAGGGTTAATATTTTTCCGGCTGCCTGGACACCTTCATAAGTGGCGGTATCCATTCTTTTGCGACGCATGACATAGGCGTAATGGGTAAACATGATGGCTGCTGCTGCGCCGACCATGAAGGCATTGCCGATGAAGTAAATGGGCAGCTGTGAGCCGTACCAGAAAGGACGTCCGGAAAGAGTTGCGAAAACCGCACCCAGGTTGGTGTTGGCTGCAACTTCAGCAAGGGCGCCGATGACGCCAAGAGCTACGGCCAATTTGTATTTTTTGGTCAGGATCAGATAAAATTCGACGATCATCATGCCGACTGCCAATCCGTACAGGGTGCCCATCCACCAGATATTGGAGGTCAGGTTCGGGGAGATAATATTATAGATCGCCATCCGCCAAGGGCTTTCAAGCTCAAGGCCGATCAGGAGAAAACCGCCGATGATGGTAATCAGAGAAAGCCAGACCATCCGATTGGCCAGCGGCGCCATCTTATTGCCGCCGAACACATGGCTGATCGCTGCCAGGAGGCAGAGACCGGTGGAGGTGATAGCGAAAAAGGCGTAAGAGGAAATCAGAATCCCCCAGGGCATTTCCCGGGTGTTGTTATAAACATTATGATGTCCTGCGTAAAAACCATACAGACCGGCGCAGATGCCGGCTATAGCGATCAGACCGAATATGACTGCCAGTAGATTAGTACCGGAGCCGGATACTTCCGGTTCAGCGGTTGCGGTGATTGAAAATCCATTTGCCATCGTGAAACCTCCTTGATTAATGAATAAAAAAGAATTTAACCTTTCTTAACAACTAGCCGGTTCAACCATATTGTTCTTGTGCTCGCCATTGGCCAGAGACCAGAGGCCGATGAGCACAGCAAAAACTGAAAAGGGACCCATGAGAACAAAAAGCAGAAAGGAAAGAGTGCACCAGAAGCCTTCAGAGTATTTCTCAACACGTTTTCTCAAGCCGGAAAAAGAAGGACGTCCAACAGCGTTGTATTTATTCTCTGTAAGAAAAAGGTTATGGATGCTCATATCGTTCTCCCTGTTTGGGGTTGGGGAAAGGCGTCGTTTGCTTTAAGCTTCGCAAGCTCTGTGCCAATATGAACTGTGGGAGTAAAGAAAAAAGGGTAGCTAGCAGCTAACTATTGCTTATCAAAGAGAAAAAAAACTTTAATAAATCTATTTCTAAGTTTGGATAGCACTTTTGACTTATAATTAAATTAACAATAAGGCTCAAAATAAGCCCTGGCGGTGAATGAGCCATGACTCATTATGCGCCCACCTTACCTTTATCAGCAATGCTTTTTGGCTGCTGGATGCACACTAATTTTTATCCTGTACAAACAATTACTTATCTGTATTTATAATATATCATTGCATAATAAATGTTTTGCTTCTTGTACCAGTAAAGCCCTCCGGACTTAGAATTATCCCCTTCATGGTCCCAATCGATTTAACCTTATACTATCAACTTGTTAAGCCTTCTCATGCCAAATATGGGCGCTTATTGCGTCATTAAATGGGGAGTTTTGTATTCAGCCTCTAAGGAACCTTGAAGACAAAGAAGGCAGTCAGAATGATCTCTTATTCATTTATCGAAAACAGACTGATTTACTTTAGAAAAACCATTAATGAACATCAAAGATTATGACTGGTAGGAAAAAAGCACCGTGCTTCTTAGGTTCTAGTTCTCTAATATCACTGATAATCGATCTAAACTTGACAGTATAGAGTGACAGGTAAATTGAAAACCAGAGGATGGGGTAATTGGAAAACTGCCTGTTGCAGTTTTAGTTTTAGGGGATTGAGGAGAAACGGGCCGGTAGCAGACCAGCCCGTTATCAGTTGTGAATCCAGACAGCTCCTATATTAGGAGCTGTCTGGATTCAGAATGTTATTAAGCCTTCACAATATCATTAATGACCGCCAATAAGAAGATCAGCCCATTTATCAAATCTTGATCATTTCCGTTCATAGAGA
>CAMYJP010000363.1 GCA_947258675.1 uncultured Desulfobulbaceae bacterium
CACATTATCCGTCCAGGCAAAACCTTGATGAAAGGAATTTAGTACTAGAACTTTCTTAAGCTGTTCTGCAGAGGCTTCCGAGGTACTTCCTGCCGAACCGAAGACAACCAGAAAAAATATAGCCCAACAGAAAAAGATGTTATTTGTTCTCTTCATGGGCCATTTTTTTATCTTCATTTCAGTTCAGGGTTCAAATATAAGGTTTGAGGTTTGAGGTTCTAAGGTAAGAGGTTCAGGGTTCAGGGTTCAGGGTTCAGGGTTCAGGGTTCAGGGTTCAGGGTTCAGGGTTCAGGGTTCAGGGTTCAGGGTTCAAAAAAGTGTAATTTTAACGGGTAATGTGTCAACATTTTCCACTCTTCAATCTTGAGAAAAGATCAAATAATCGTTAAGCAAGATGGCTAAGCAAAAATCGTCAGATACAAGGCACGTAAATTTCGAGGAATGAGGCGTACTTAGGTACGCTGCAGTGAAGAGATAATTTAGCGTAACACAGTAGCTGGCGACTTTTTGCGACGCCATCATTCTTCATTATTCATTTCAAGGGGCAGCAATGTTTTTTTCTTGGTATTACATAATTTGCAGGAGGCAACAAGATTATTTTTCACGCTCCTGCCTCCCCTAACCAGTGGAACGACATGATCCATGGTTAATTCCCGTGCAGGAACCTTTTCATTACAGTAATAACAGACCCCTTTAGCGACGAGATTCTTCCACCAGCGACTTTTACGTAACTCTCTTGCCTTTGCCCGCTCTCTCTTAATTATCGATTCATCAACACCATCAAAACCCAAATCCATCACAAGACCTTCCCCAACAGTATTTCCCTCGCCTCACCAATAAGATAAAGTGAACCGGCGATTACAATCAGATCCTCATTTTCAGCAAGTTCTGCTCCCTTTGCCAGGGCATCTATTACCGATGGGATGCATATGCATTGGCTTTGAGCTTCCAAATTCAAAATCTCATACATTTCTGAGGTTTTTGCAGAACGTTCGCTCTCAGGTTTTGTCAAAATAATATATTTTGCCCCTATCGCTGCCTCCGACAATGTTTCAGTAAGATTTTTATCTGACATAGCACCCCACACCAAGATAAGATGTCGGTAAGAGTATCCATTTTCAAGCTCTCTTTTCAAACTCTGCACACCGGCAGGGTTATGGGCCCCATCCAAGAGATATCTTTTTGAGTCCGATTCTGCACAGTCTATTTGCCTACCGTTTAAAGACGATAAACAAAAATATTCAAGCCGTCCGGGCCAACTGACCTCAGCCAACCCTTCCCGGATATCACTTTCAGCAAAGGGAAATCCCTCAATTTCCAACAATTCCAAAACAGCCAATGCCAAGCCACTATTCCTGATCTGGTGTTCTCCCTTTAAATTACATAGAAGCTTTGACAGCGTTTCCCTGACCCTGCAACACCCCTTGCGTTTCATACCCCAGTAGTTCCAGGTTGAATCATCCTCTGGTTCGGCAAAAAAATCAACGCCATGCTTGTAGAGAACTGATCGGTTTACAGAGCAGACATTCTCAATTACTTTTTGGCCAACACCATTTTGGTCAAGTGGATTTTTTTCCACACCGCTGACCACCGGCACACCCGGCTTGATGATCCCAGCCTTTTCACCGGCAATTTCAGATAGAGTTGTGCCAAGATACGCCTCGTGATCCATGGAAACATTCGTAATGACGCTGACCAACGGTGTAATAACATTTGTTGCGTCAAGCCGGCCACCAAGACCGACTTCCATGATCGCCAGATCAACCTTGATCCTGGCGAACCAAAGCAGAGCCAAAGCTGTAGTAAATTCAAAATATGTAATCTGCCGCCCTGCCAGAATTGTATGAATCTCCGTTGCTTCCCTGGCAAAATCCTCTATGGAGATAAATTGCTCATTAATTCGAAACCTCTCGCGCACAGAACTCAGATGCGGTGAAGTATACAACCCAACTCGATACCCAGCCTTGGCCATAATGGTAAGCAGGGTTACTCCAACAGATCCCTTGCCGTTAGTCCCGGCTATATGGACAAAACGAAGCTGATCCTGCGGCCTGTCCAGTTCCTCAAGAAACATGGTCATACTGTCAAGACCAAGCTTAATCTTAAAAAACTGCAAATTGTCTAAAAAGGTCCAAGCCTCTTTATAGTTCATATTAAAATCTGTTCTTTTATAATTTTGGAATTTTAGTACAATTCAAACTCCAGGCACTCTAGGCATTCTAAACTCCAGGCACTCTAGGCATTCTAAACTCCAGGCACTCTAGGCATTATAAACTCCAGGCACTTTAGGCATTCTAAACTCCAGGCACTTTAGTCACTTCAAACTTTAGTCACTTTAGCTCACTCTCTTTTTCCCCTTTCCTGCTTTGCACCCAACCCAAAGTTTTCAAGGCGTTGTATCCATACCACTGTTCATACCAGTGGTCTGAAGTTTTGATACGGTTGAGAATTTCATCAACCGCCCTTTTATCTCCCCGCTGCCCCAGAGCATAAAAGGCCATACAGACAACATTTGGATGCTCATCATCAATGAGTCTGATAAGATCTGAATACGTTTCATGAAGTCGGCTACTCGCCAAAGCCCTGGCAAGCCAGTATTTCTCCTGAATATATGGACTTTCCAGCATCATCTGATAATTAGCAAAGTCTCCTACATCCATATCAAAACCACGGATGAATTTTAAAGCCTCAATCCTGTCAAAAAGCTGGTCCGACTGAATTACCTCTGTAACCGATTCAGCATTGATCTCTTTTTTACTGCCTATGGAAAAAAAATAAAGGCCAGCTAGACCAAGGGATACACTTAAAATCAAGGCCGCCATTGCCGCACCCCTGCCGGTTAGAATCAACCTGAAAAAAATATTCAAAAAGCCAAATACTATGCCATACAACATTACTGGTAAGCACAGAACAATGGCCAAAAACACAAAAGGCCTAAAAAACATATGGCTATCAGCCCTACTTGAAAAATCCTTAAGCATCTTCTCTGGTGAAGCAAGAAATTCCTTAAATGGAACTTGCAGAACTGTGG
>CAMYJP010000364.1 GCA_947258675.1 uncultured Desulfobulbaceae bacterium
AACTCCACCCTTGTCTGGAGTTCATATAATGCTGATTCGTGTGTTATTGATCCGGGGATCGGCAATGTTGGGTTGAGCGGCTCGCATCCTGTATCTGCCGATCAGACAACCACATACACAATCACCTGCAGCAATAGTACCGAGTCAACTTCAAGCAACACTACAGTTACTGTCGGACATCCACCACCGGTAATAATTGCAGATATCTCCCCCTATACAGTTGAACTTGGTGAAGCTGCAACCCTCACTTGGAATGCACTTTATGCAGACTCTGTGATGATTGATCACGGATTTGGCACAATGCCCGCCACTGGTACAATTCCAATAACACCATCTGAGGCAACAACGGTTTATACAATTACAGCTATGGGACAGGGAGGAGAAAAATCAACCACGGTTTCTATTTCTATTATACCAACAATCGCGATCAGTGCAGAACCAACCAGTATAAAGATCGGCGACACGGTGGCATTAACCTTGAACACGCAATTTGCCGATTCGTGCTCAATAGAACCTGATGTCGGAGTTGTACCATGCAACAGTGAGATCGAGGTTACCCCAGCTGATATTTCAGCCATTAATGCATACACTGTAACTGCAACAGGTCCGGGAGGGACAACATCCAAATCCATAGAAATTAATGTTTCCTTTCCACCTCCAGGTATTTATTTTAATGCCTTTATGCTTAATAACTATACGTACCATCTCGAATGGACAACAACCAACGCCAATGAATGCACAATTAACCATGGAATTGGCAATGTTCCTGTAACAGGCACAAAAGAAGGATATATCTTCCAGAACGCTCTCTATATCATTACAGCTTCTGGACCAGGAGGCACTGTAAAAGCCGCGCAACCCATTTTTGTCGGGACCGAGTCCGCAACATTAATTACCATTACTTCGCCTGAGCAGAACGAAATAATAAATAGGCCGGACATAATGGTTAAAGGCCATGTATTTCACTCCGACGATCAGGAAACCGGTGTAGTTGTCAACGGAGTCCTTGCCCTTGTAGATGAAAACCGTTTTGTTGCCAATCATGTGCCACTGCTCGACGGACAGAACATTATTACAGCTGTGGCCACTGACTTTGCAGAAAATACTGCGCAACATGGAATCACGATCAATGCTGACACTACAACCGAGTATATCAATTTGGTTGCGAATAAAGATTCAGGACTTTCACCGTTTGAATTTACACTTAAAATTGATGGCACGTTCAACGTGACCGATCCCCTGCTCTCCTACACAGGTCCGGGAACTATAACTTCGCAACCTGGCGCTGAATATAATGAGTTGGATATAAGTCTTACTGATCCCGGCTTGTATTTTTTTAATCTAGCAGCAAAGGATGCAAACACAGATACGTTTGAAGATTCCGTTGCTGTTTTGGTTTTGGATAAAGCCACTCTGGATGCACTGCTCAAAGCAAAGTGGGAGGGAATGAAGACGGCATTAAGTGACCAGGATATTGAAGGGGGTTTAACTAATATTATTGAAAACTCACAAAATAATTACCAAGAAATCTTCACCCTGCTACCTGATAATTTACAACAGCTTATATACGACATGCAGGATATAGAAATGATTTATGCCGAGGATGGTCGGGCAAAATACAGAATAAACAGATTACATGATATAGAAGGTACTCCGGTCACCATAACCTATTACATTTACTTTTCAATTGATGTTACTGGGCTTTGGAAAATAGAACAGTTCTGATGGATTTATCAGACACAAGACAATGGAAAAACTCTATGAACAATATAATTAAGACATGTATTGCTATAATTTGCATTCTCACGTTTTCAGGATGCACAATCAGCCATGAATACGGTCCTTACATGGGAAAAGTGGTCGACAAAGAGACCGATGAGCCCATCGAAGGTGCCGTAGTGTTTATTAGATTTTCTACTGAAACCATTGGTCCTCGCACTGAATATGCTGATGCTGTTGAAGTGTTAACTGATAAGAATGGTGAGTTTGAAATTCCTCTCTATAATGCTAACGCTTTTCGATTCCTTCATTCATGGAATGATCACTGTTCTGTTATCGTTTTCAAACCGGGGTATGGAGCTTATCCTGGACACAAGAAAACTAGCCTTAGCGAATGGGACGAAGATGGGTATTTTCCAGAGAATCGATATGTGACAATTATGATACCTAAGTTAAAAACGATTGATGAGAGGGTAAAGAATTTGGGGAATGTAACCTCTTATCGCATCACCGAAATCCCGTCAGAAAAACAAAATATCATCATGAGACTTAATGACGAAGAAAGTGTCGATCTTGGTCTATCACCGAGAATTAAGTCATCTAAAAGAGGAAATTAAAATGTTGAAATGGATTTGTCCATTATTAATAAAGTTATTTCTCTTCAATTTTTCTTTAGTCTTTGCCTACGACGACAATATTATCCATCCTGAAATAAATGAAAACGCAGCAAGACAGTCAATACTAAATATTACCCTAATAAATTTAGGATTTCATGAAGGTATAAACAAATATTTTGATATGGATGGTAACCCAAATACTTTAAATGACAATTTACGAACTTTCGAATGGTTCCGAAAAGGTGGTTCCGATGAGGACAAAAGTCCTCGTTATGTAAGACATTTCCATAACCCTTTAAAAGCCTGGGACGAAGCAGGCCTAACAGTAACCTTCCCAGATTCCCAATCATCAATTATCTGGTCACAGAATTTAATTCAAAACTATTCCTGGCAGAATGCCAGGTACTCTTATAAAGCTGCTTTAAGAACAGGTTCGGAATCAAATTTTGCTGAAACATTTTACACATTAGGACATCTGATGCACCTGATCTCTGACATGGCTGTACCCGCCCATGTAAGAGATGATTCGCACCCTTTTCCGCCCAATTATCCCGTTCCTAACTCTTGGAAATCAGACCCTTATGAAAAATGGGCGACCAAGGATATAGTTTGGAAAAACCTTAATTTCAATGCCAAACTTATAATCGACAATGAAAATAATTTATCAATTTTTGATAAATACATT
>CAMYJP010000365.1 GCA_947258675.1 uncultured Desulfobulbaceae bacterium
TTAATTTTTAAGATGTGACCCTAATTCTCTCTCAATAGAAAATTATCAACCAGCCGACTTGAAGGTTTTGGCAAATTATTTGAATATCTACTTGATGGTCAAAAGTGAATTATGTGGCCAAATTTATGGTGTTTTAAGAATAACAAGCAAAACAAGAAGACTGAGTAGTCCCCATAACATAGGTTCAGTTATATCAATTAGAACTGTCTCATGTTTCACTCCTGTTTTTACCCTTTCTCTTTTTACAATTTTTTCAAGGGATTCAGCCAACTCCAATCCCTGTTCTACATGAACATATGTGCCTGAAAGTTCCTTTGCAAAAACCAATAATCGTTCAGGGTCTGTCATAGTAAACAGGGTGACCCCCTCTTCAGACCCTGCAGTCTGTTTCATATACCCACCAGATTGATCAGGGCAGCTGTTCTTCTTCCACATAAGAGGTACCGATAAAGCGATCTCTGGTTCGCCGATTCCCACAATATAAACACTCATATTCTTTGACTGCTTCAATGTCTCAAGTACATCTTTTCTGCTTTGCATTAAAATATCAGGTGGTGCTTCCGGGTCACCGTCTGTAAGAATTACAATTACTTTACGGTATGGTGACTCTGTGTCAAAAACCTGTACGGCACGTTCCACTCCAGCCCAGTGATTAGAGCCTTCTGCCATAGTAAGGACATTTTCCAGGAGAGTTTCCTTCTTAAATCGTCTTTTGAACAGAAGGTAATCACCGGTGGGAATCGGTATGGCAGGATACGCGTACCGCGCAAAAATCACCAGGGCCACCTTGTCTGTTTGCTGCTGTTCCAGAACCTCTATGAAACGCAAAACTTCCTCTTTCGCCACTTGAAGCCTGGTTGGTGGACATGGCAGATCCTCTTGCCGTTCCTTGCTTTTTTTATGCTGTTCTGAAGAGAATGGTGCCAGCATCGACTTGGAAATGTCCTGTGCAATGACAATCAGCAAGGGTTCAAAAACATCCTGCTCTTTTTGGGTGACAATATACGGCTCGCTCAAGACAAATACGGTACCAGCAATAATAAGGCAGAATGTTATGAGAAAAGAAACAGTGCGTTTTCTACTGTATATTCTTCCGTGATGAATACCAAAATATTCAAATACAGAGATTCTGCGACGCAACCAAATGATACAGGCTACTGCAGCAGCCAATACCGCCAGCATATACAGTAAATATTCAGCATGTCCGAATTGTAATATTTCCAACAATACTGCTCCGGCTATAGAAAACTTTGACCTGTCGAGGAGCCGCTTCCCTCGCTCTCCTCATCAGGCACCTCAAGTCGCCACTGTTCTCCAGGCTCTGCTTGAGGTTGAATGGTTTCCTGCTTTTTCAACTTTTCAGGCACTTCCATTTGCTGCCTGGCCTGTATTCTCTTTAGTATCAATTCAAGGTTTATCTTTGCAGCGACATCATCAGGATCCAACATCAGGGTTTCATTGAGAAGGGTCCGGGCCCTGTCTAAACCATCTTCTTGAATTGCATAATAAGCCAGGTTGTATTTGGCGGCTGCACCAATGGCAACTTCCTGCGAATCAGCTGCTTTCCGGAACGATAAACTTGCTGCTTCAGAATTTCCTACACTGTTGTAAACAACACCTTCCAAATAGTTGAGCCTGAAACGGAATTTTTTAAGCTTTGCAGCATTATAAACAGGATAGGACAGAGGGTTTTTCTGGTAGTATTTTATGGACCCAAGCGCACCGGCCCAATCTCCCTGGATAAGCCTGGAATTTACTATTTCGCTTGTATCATAATATGCATTGAAGATCAGGCACCATGTGCTGACAGCAAGAAGGGACAGCAAAACAAGAATGCTAAAAACTTTTTTACCCATAGAGCCTACAGGGAATCACCCCATCTGAACCATATAACAGTCCATATGGCTAAGACCAGTGCAGCGCCGACCATGAAAATCATTTTACGGCTGGTTTTCCTCCTGCCCTCCTCAACTATTATTTCCGCTTTTTCAGCAAGATTAACTTCCTCCAACAACAGCCTGACACCCTCGACATCAGAACTCTCCTTATATGTTCCGCCAGTGCGGAGTACACCTCTGACAGTCCATTCTTTCCGCGCCTGTTGCTCTTCCTGCTTGAGTCCAGTCGCACCCGTGCTTTCAAAGTAAATAAAATGGATCTTTAAGCCAATACGTTGGGCAAACCATAGGTCTCTTGCCGGATCAAGACCGGTATTGAACTTTCCGTCAGAGAACAAAACAATATACTTTCCTTTTTGTTTGCCAATAGCAGCGGCAACCTCCTGCGCAAATTGCGAATCTTCGTTATCAGAATCGATACTCCAAATGCTGTTTTCCAGTTTCTGCCTGTCATACCTGTCTCCAAGCGCTTTGCGAGCCTCGGGTTCTATCAGGGCAAAAATTGCAATCAGTATGCCGTCACCTACTGCGGAGTAATGACCGAATATTGATGGTTGCAGGACATTGATTGCTGACTCTATCACCGCAGGATCATTTGTAGGGTATTGAACCACCCTGGCATATCCAAAACCGCGGGAGCTGTTCGATTGGCCACTGTAAGCGCTGACGCCTATAAAATCACCCTTTGCAATTCGACTCCTGCAGAAATCCTTGAGCATGATTTTTATCTGATCCATGGCACTTCCACGTCTGCCTTCACCCATGCTGACAGAGGCATCAACAGCCAGCATGCCCTTTTTGCCCAATGTTGTGATAGAGGTGGCTTTATATTCCGTATATGGATTGGCCAATGCTGCAGTAAACAGAAGAGAAACAAGAAACCAGCAGACAAGGGGTATATGGATTACATAACTCCTGAATCTGCTGACTGTCACAACCTGTTTTTCAGCTGCAACGAAAAAATATTGCCTTTTTCTGTGAGACCAGATACCGAGGCATGCAAAACCAATTATTGCGAAAATCAGATATTCAGGACGCAGAAAAGTCATGTTCTGTCCCCCTGTATGGCATCTTACAGTTTTTCATATTGACCTGATTCGAGCTGTTTTTCCAG
>CAMYJP010000366.1 GCA_947258675.1 uncultured Desulfobulbaceae bacterium
ACCTCAAGAATCTCTGCGTCAAACTGTGGGGTTGCTTGTGCGGCGTATCCACATACGCCTCCGCACAACTCCTCGTTTTCCTTGATCTTCTTGAAAAATCCTCTTTCCCGAATTGGAAACGATCTACTGTAATCATCCGTAAGAAAAGACTTTCCGGATGGACACTAGGTTAGGTCTTTAAAAAGCAGGGGGGATGGATTATTTAGGATGTTATCAGAAACAGGCAGGAATTTTATATAATTATGAAAAATTCTTTTCACACTCTATCAAATCGCTGCTAATTGTTTCTCCTTGTACTTTGATGATAATAAGTATGTTTCTATTTTCGGCAAATTATCGGTTACCGACCTATTAATAAATTTTTCATATAAAGGTGAAGTCTGATTTCTGCACTTGCCATTGTAGGAATAGTTCAGCATGAAATATTCCAAATGAGACTTCTGGTTCGCTGCCATCTTTTTAAATTGAATACAGCATTTGAACAGATTTAAGGAGAGATACGTAGCATACCTTTTGAGAAGATATCGATCTGTCACTATGGTACAGTGAAGATCGGTCAAGATGAAATCGTCATAGATAATGCTTACCGTGCTTGACCTCTGCTGCATTTTTTGATTTTCGTGCGCAGAACCAATAAACCGGAAAGAAAGCCCTTCTCTGCTTATATCAGCAATCATTCCAGTTCTGGAGCCACCAAGAGCAGCCGCCGCGCCTTTTCTGGTTTGTAACCGTATGCATCTTCTTCTTTCCATGGGGTCATTCCTGAAATACCTTTAGATTTTATTGAATATTTTTCAACTGGATCTGGGAAGTCGGCCTGATGATTAATCTAAGCTGTATGTTTACTCAATAAGGTTCGCTTTTAGAAAAGGGAAGGGGAGAGACCATTTATGTTGAGAGAGTTATTCCTGCACCTTTCTTCTGACACCGACAAAACCGACAATACCCGTTCCGAAAAGCAGCATGGTTGCCCGATTCGTTCCGGCAATATTGAAACCCAGACCGGGGTCACCGGTAAGAGAGGCTGCTTCATTCTTTGTGTTGTCGACATTGATGATTTTGTATTGTGAGTTTTCTTCGGTTATTTTATCAATGCTCACTGAGGCAGCGTATGCTATACCGATCAGGCTGCTAAGGATTATTAAGGTTGTCAAGGCTGTTATGATTTTTTTTGTTTTCATGGTTTTTCTCCCCTGTGTTTAGGTTTTTCCCCTTTTGTCTAATTAGACGCAGGGGGAGAAAGAATCTTGCAGATTTTTTTTCAGAATGGGGAAAAAAGATGATTGCATGCGGGAAAACCTTTAAAAACGTGGAAATGGAGTTGAATCAGGTCTGATGCACGCAGGATTTTGGAAAAAATGAAGTGGTAAAAACGATTATAAACTAAGGAAATTTAGAAAGAGGGCAATCTACTCAGGTGGAGGTTCGATTTCCATGACTTCCAAAATATGCAGATTTTCGGGCGGAGGTATAACACCCATAGCCACCTCCATATCTTCAGTCACAGGTGGAGGCTTAATTTCCATGGCTGTTTCCAGATCCTCTGTTTTATGAGGGGGCTTAACACCCATAGCGATTTCCATGTCTGCAATTTCAGGTGGTGGCATAATTCTTTCAATTTTGTGTGATGGGACTTTCCGGTCCAAGGTGTCTTCGGAAAGATGTGTTTTCCGAGGAGGGCTGGAAATAGTAGTGATTTTTTCCACCTTTTGGTCGGAACGAAAAAGACAAATATAGTTTATTCCCTTTAATATTCTTTTTATTCCCTGTTCGAGGGACAACAATTTGAAGTTAACAGAGACAAGTTGGTTAACATGGTCTTCATGAATTTTAAGTTTCAGGCCGGTTTCTTTCTGAATGTCTTCTAAAAGAAGGCCCAAAGGTACATTCTTGGCAGCAAGTGTCAGTTTGCTGTTATCTGAAAATTCCAACGAATAATTGAAATTCTCGGTAGATGCATAAATTTGTGAACACAGTAAAGAAATGTTGAAAAAAGACACGAGCACCAGCAAGAACCAGCCCTTTTTCTTGATAATATCTAAAAGTTTCATAGTCTCATCCTTATTATTGTATAGGCACGTATCCATTATTTGAATATACCGGTACCGACCATTTTAAAGTTCAAGTCAGCAACTGGAGGCAGCCACGCAGATGTTGAAAAATTATGGCCCCCTTTCGCCGACCAATAGGTATTTGCAAACCACACGGCATTTGCACCTGTTTTTTTGTTCCTCCATAATATATCGGTTTTGGCGTCTTTATTAAGATCCCCGGTTGCGCCAACTTCCCAATCTAGATGAGTTCCTTCAATGAAGTGCATAAAGAAATATTTGCCTTTTTCCAGATACCAGACAGCATTTGATCCGTTGCCAGTATTTCTCCATAAGATATCTGTCGTATAATCACCGTTGAAATCACCTGTACCAACGATTTTCCAGTCAGGATGTGCTGAGGTCGGGAGATATGCTTTTGAAATGCGTTTAGTCCCATTCATCAACCAGGCCAAAGTGTCAAATTTTGTGGCATGGCGCCATAGAATATCTGTAAGTCCATCTCCATTAAAATCACCTGTTCCTGCGATCTTCCAGTTGACATCTGGTACTTTTTCGAGAGAAACGTGCGATTTTATTTGGCTACCTGCCATTTTCCAAACGACATTTTCCCCTGTGGTATAGTTTCTCCAAAGAATATCGGTTGTGCCGTTTCTGTCAAAATCAGCTGCTCCGGCCACCTGCCATTTTGGATCTGCATATCCAATCCAGGTAGATGAGCCATAATTGGCCCCGTTCATATACCATAGTCCAACGAACCCCCAGTTATGGTACCACAGGATATTGCTGCCCAGCGGTTTTAACGGTTTTACATTTGTCGGAAATTGTCCAGTATAGTTACCCTTCGGTTCATATCTGCATACAGAGCCATAACTGCCGGTTGCACAGCCAATTTTTGTGGAGCTTTTCCAAACGACCTGTGTGAAGTGGCCGGTACCTGATTTAAATCCTGGATTGCTGT
>CAMYJP010000367.1 GCA_947258675.1 uncultured Desulfobulbaceae bacterium
TCAACAGCAATCATTGGTGTACAGATCGGTATCAAGATCCAGAAGTATATCCTCAATCATTTCGGCAATGCAGGTTACACCCTGTATGTAAGCTTCATTTTTATGGTTGTCCTGGTATTGGTCGGCAGCTATGTTCTTTATGATGCATACAAACTTGCCAAGCGCGGCGATGAGGTTGCCAAGGTATCCAAACTGGCCCTGCGCATGCAGAAAATCAATATTCCGCCCATGATACACTTCAAGGTTGCCAAAGTGACACTTTCCGCCTGGATCACCATCCCCATCGGACTCTTCACCGGTATGCTGGCAGCGACCATTGCTGTGGGCGGCTTTATAGGCGTGCCCGGCATGATTTATATCTGTGGCGCATCTGCGGTCGTGGCCTCGGCCACCGAATTGATCATTGCCTTTATCATGGGGGCATGGGGCTCCATCCAGTGGGGCTTGAGCGGTCTGATAGATATCCGCCTGACCCTGCTTATCCTAGCCGGCTCGCTCATCGGCGTACAGCTCGGGGCGCTAGGTACAACCTATGTTAAGGATTATATGATCAAGGTAGTTATGGCCTCCACCATGTTGATCGTAGCGGTCAGCCGCGGGGCAAAGGTTCCAGGCTACCTGGCGGATCTGAACCTGATTTCCGCCCTTGACCCTAAAACCGCACATGTTCTCAGCCAGATCAGCTTCTGGGCCCTGGTAACAGCACTTGCTTCAGCCGGCGTGATCATTTCGGTTTCCATGGTGAAGGGAATGGCCCGGGCTAAGCTGGAAGCACAGCAGGAGGAGATTATTTCCCATGGCTAATTACAGAAAAATCTTAGTAGCCTTTGACGGTTCTGCATCGGCCAGGAATGCACTGACAGTTGCAAGCCATCTGGCAAAAGAGGATAAAAGCTGGATCAAGGTGCTGACCGTCCTGCCAAGCTACGAAGGAGACCTCTCCTTGATAGGAGTATCCAACATCAAGGAAACCATAGAGGGACCTGCAAAAAAACTTCTGGAGGAGGCCCAGGAAATTGCGGACCATGAAAATGTCCATATACTGACCAACACGACCCAGGGGAAGCCGTACGACAAAATTGTCCATGTTGCAGATGAAGAGAACTGCGATCTTATAGTTATGGGCCGCAAGGGCATGAATCCACTGGAAAGGGAACTTGTCGGCAGTGTTACGGCCCGCGTTATCGGCTATACAAAGCAGGACGTGCTCATTGTGCCCGACGCCGCCATGCTGAGCAGAAAAAACATACTCCTGGCGACGGACGCATCTCCCCGCCTTGAAACAGCAGTGGACAGGGCCATAGAACTTGCCAGCGACAAGTCTGCAAACCTAACGGCTGTTTCCGTGGTCTATACAAATGACGAATATATAGCCCTGGCACCTGGAATTGTGGAAGACCTCATTGGCAAGGCAAAGGCAAAACTTGCGACAATTGAGCAAAAAGGCAAGGCAGCCGGTGTTGAAATTAACACTATGGTCAAGGAAGGCGAGGCATATGAAGCAATAACCAGCCTGGCACAGAATATAAATGCTGACCTGATCGTTATGGGATCTCCTGGCAGGAAAGGCCTGAACCTGCTGCTCATGGGCAGCGTTACTGAAAGAACTATAGGGTACGCCACTTGCCCGGTGCTTGTTGTGCATTGATTCTCTTTTCTTTATGGTTCGGGAGATTAACAAACAGAGGAAAAAAACGAAAATCGGGAATATATCTACTTCAGGGAACGCTCAAAAAATACCGGAGTCAACTATTGATACAACGTATATTGGGTGATAAGCCATTTCACGTATTTATGTTGCGGCCTTATGTTAAGGCTGCAACTAGCAAAGAGCCTGTACTACTACAACTATGTACAGACATTCAACTCTGCCGGATGCACTTGTAAAGGTACATAAGGCCTGGCAATACACATATCTGTCAGGGCTCATTCCAGCATTCGCTTCTAAAATTTTTCCACTTATCCGTCTGTTTTAATAAGACTGCCTCTTCTAAAATCTCAGTTCCGGACGAATCCTTTCAGGTCTCTCAACCTGCAATTCTCTTTGCTTCTGAATCCTCTCAGAAGTCTTTTGATTCAACATTTCCATGGCGGTCTCGGTTTCTCCGGCTTCGGCAAAAGAGATTGCCGCCATAATCCTGTCCCATGCACTGAGTGATTTTTTTTGCTGTTTCATGTCAGTGGCCTCCTTTGGTCAGTGAACATTTGGGTTTTCTAAATTCTTAATTCAGGGCGCATGCTTTTTCTTGTCTCAACCTGCAACCCTCTCTGCTTAGAAAATATCTCAGTTGCTCCTTGATTCATTATCGCCACGGCGGTTTCCGCTTCCCCGGTTTCGGCAAAAGAAATTGCCGCCATAATCCTGTCCCAGGTATAGAGTGTATCATCACGGTTTGTCATGACTCCATCCTCCTTCGTTTTGATTATTTTATAAATGTGCTGCTGTATATTACACTTACAGCAAAACCTGTGCCATTCCCCATCATATTCTTCTATTATATTGATATTAATCATGGGCCAACAGGCGTTACATTTTGCAACGCCAAAGATCACACCTTACCTTTCTGCATAAATATCAATAATTTACAATGCATTGCAGGAATACATAGGATGTTGCAGATTGTAACAGTGAGATAAACTGCTACTCATAAATGATGCTCCACTGCTCCAAATTGAATGGTTGCAGATAACACCTTCAGCGCCATTGATAAGGCTTTTATTGTCATGCACCGAAATATCAGAATCGTAGAGGCCGACAAGTTACTACGGACAGTTTAGTATTTATTTTCTCTTCTGACAGTAATTAGGTATATTGTGTCCATTGCATAACATTTTTTTAAAACTGCCCACTCATTAAAACACTGCCCCGGAAATGGATAACGAAAAAATTACCCTTGAGATATTCTCAGACTATGTCTGACCCTTCTGCTGGCTGGCGGAGCCTGCCATCACACACCGTGCCGACAGTGAACCCCGGGTTGAATTGCACTGGAAAGCTTTTGAACTCAGACCGGATCCGGTTCCGACCTTAGATCCCACGGGTGATTACCTGAACTCGGCCTGGGAGGAACATGTGTATCCTCTGGCAGAACAAATGGGCTTTACCATGCACCAGCCGCCAGTACAACCCCGCACCCGGCTGGCCCATGCCGCTGCTAAATGGGCTGCTGACAACGGAAAATTTGACGCATTTAATTGTGCCCTGTTCAAGGCCTTTTTTCAAAATGGGCTTGACATTGGCAAACTTGAAATACTTATACACATAGCTCAGAAACTTGACCTGGAACCAGGCGGGTTTGCATCTGAGATGCAAATTGATTCATTTACACGCAGAGTACTGCAAGATGAAGAACGGGCGAGAGAGGTTAATGTCCGGGCAGTCCCGGCTTATGTGTCAAACGGCAAAGTCCTTGCTGCCGGTGTACAAAGCCCAGCCCAATTGCAGCGAATGGTCTTTTCCCGGTAAGACATCTTCATATTTATGGACAAACTAAAGATATAAATAATTCCTGGAGGTTTCCTATGAAATTACGGCCTATAATTTTGATGTTCTTTGCTATCTTATCCCTGATATTCTCATCCTTTTCCCCGGCTTTATCAATGGATGATCCCGGTTTTGTCATAAACCGCATGGTCGCAAGTAAAAGCATTGCAGACAATGAACCGGTTGCCATAGCAGATGCATTTTCAACAGATACTGAAAGAGTGTTCTGTTTCCTGGAGGCTAAAGCCATCGAATTTGACACCACAGTCAGTTTTGTCTGGTATTTTGAAAATAAGGAAATGGCGAGGGTCTCTCTGCCTCTTCAAAAGGGCAGGCGCTGGAGAACCTTTTCCAGCAAGAAAATTGCCGGTCTGACAGGAAAATGGACGGTTGAACTGCAGGAATCAACAGGTATTGTGTTGAATTCTGTCTCTTTCAAGGTGCAGTAAAAAAATCCTCCCTGAAGTTATTTCAGGGAGGATCTCTTCATACAATATTTACACGTGGTGACTATTTGCCGTATCCTGGCACTTTCGGTGCCCCTAATGATTTGATATAGCTTGCAATTTCCTGCATTTCAACAGAATTGTCGTCAATGGCCACTCCTTTATTGGCGTTAATGATGCAGATATTTATAGCTTCTTCCAGACTGTTCTGTTCACCGCCCATGATACTGAACTTTGTTTTTGCCCCGGCTCCTTCAAGTCCCCTTCCATTTGGATGACAGGTACTGCAGGATTTCTTGCCACCCGCAAATGCGGCATTATTAAAATGTGCTCTGCCCCTCTCTTCTGCAGTGTGATGCTTTGCAATAGCCAGAGTACATGATAAGACAAAGACCAGAAGTGCTGATACTAAGGTTGTCCTTTTTCCCATAATTGTTCCTCCATTTGGTGGGTTTGGCAGTAAATCATTTAATTGATGCATAATTTTATAATGTATATCCTTGATTGGTAATTCGCAATCTGCAAGATACATTTCATTATCTGATCCCCTGGTTTTTTAAAAAATTTCAGCGTGCGCCACGTTCTTTGACATAATATAATGAAAATATTACCTTTTTTTATATTTTCCCAGAATTCAATCACAGGATAAATTTCAATAAAATACCATGCTGGATATTCATTCTGTAATTCCCGGATAACACCATGATATTTTGACATAAAGTAATTTCATGTGGTATATATTAGCAGCATGTGAGACGTAACACATAGAGAACATCCACATTTATGGGGAGAAATTATGGCTGTAGATTCTGCTCAAGAGCTGTCACTTTCTAAAGAACAATCGTATACTTCACGCTTCAGGGATGAAATTAAACTTGCCAATCTTTTCAGGTCTGCTCGCAGTATCAATGAACTTCTGAAAGGTTTGAAGAATGAGTTACGGGCATATTTTGATGCTGAAGCCTTCACAATTTACTTTGCTGATAATAAGAAAAAACAGATCGTTTCAAAAGTAAAGGCAGGGCGCCTGCGTAAAGAAATTCGCCTCCCCATTGACAAAACAAGTATAGCAGGCTTTGTTGCTTCCTCCGGCACAATTGTCAATATTGTTAATGCCTATGACACTGAAGAACTGCAAAAAATTGATCCGAAATTATATTTCAACAGTACGTGGGACGACCAAACAAAATTCATCACCAGACAGGTTTTATCCGCACCCGTATTTTGCCACAAAACCCTGTTTGGCGTAATTCAACTTCTCAATAAAAAAACCGGTCTTAAAGTCACCGATGAAGATGTGGATAATCTCAGGGCAATTACTGACGCCCTGGGCCGCTTCTTCTTAGAACATCTTCCCAACTCCAAAGAAAACAACAAGCCATCAAGGTTAGAAAAGCTCCCCAAAAACGAAAAAACTCATTCTCCCTATAGCATTCTCATCCAGAACAGGATTTTATCCGAGGAAGAAGTGTTCAAAGCCATCAATAAGGCGGATAAAGAAAAGAAAGACCTGGAGCAGGTCTTAATTGATGATTTTGATCTGAGCAGAAAAGAGCT
>CAMYJP010000368.1 GCA_947258675.1 uncultured Desulfobulbaceae bacterium
ATGATTCCTCAAGCGCAATTACCAGGCTCATAGATATGGGGATTGAATCTTTTCTGGTTACCTCTTCGGTCCAGGCAATCCTTGCACAGCGATTGGTGCGGATACTGTGTACTTGTAAGGAACCCTATATGCCTGATTTAGAGTCATTGGCCAGCATCGGCCTAGATCCAAAAAAAATAGTCGGCAAAACAATTAACCGCGATAACGGTTGTCCTGCATGCCTGAACACTGGATTTAAAGGTCGTAAGGGAATTTACGAACTGATGATTCCAAGTGAAACCATAAAAAATATCATTCTAAAATCATCTGATGCAAATGCAATTAAGGCCCAGGCTGTAAAGCAGGGAATGACAACTCTACGCATGGATGGTGCCAAAAAGGTCATTGATGGACTCACTACCATCGAGGAGGTATTCAGGGTAACGGAGCAGTAGGAATTGAAGAATGAGAAATGTTACACACAAAACAAATTTTTTATGCGCAGTAATTATCACTTAAAATTCGAACCAAATACATAAGTGCTGTCAAGATTGTAAGAAAGATCTGAGCAAAAGAAGCAAAAGGGACGTTGTTTAATTATTTAGTAATGGTTTCACTGCCAGGCTTATTCACATTAAAATCCTCTTCTACGCGGTCCTTCATCACCAGGCAGAAATAATTCATCAGGCAGAAACAATTCAGGTGGGTATACCTCGATCCTGTTACCTTCCAGAAATTTAATTGTAGTGTGATCTTGAAGTGAATACCAAATGCCAACCTGTTTGCCTTTCGGAGAGAGAATATAATAAGCAAAATAACCTCTCCTAGTATGATCTCCCGGATCAATTGTCCTGATCCAGACCTCCATCTGAGCAGAAGTCATCTCGATATCCAGCCAGAGACTTGAGGGCACAAGTTGATAGTCTTTGTGAATGCCAAGGATGGCGCGGGGATTATTATATCCTCCACTGTAATAATAGACATAATCCGGCAGTACTTGACTGGTAACAAATACTTCATTAAGTTCTGCATTACGTTTCAAGGTCCCGTAGTTACCACTGGCACAGCCGTTGATACTAATTAACACCGGAACTATCAAAACAAAGAATAATAGCCTTACCCAAAGATAATTCAAATTTAGTGTTTTTTTCTGCATGGCCACACCTCCTGAATATCAAAAGAGCAAAAGGGGACGGCAATAAGTCACGGGGGCACATTAAGTTAAGCTTGCTATGACCCCTGCGGCGTATTCCAGATGGTGAGAGGAAGGAGGGAGAAAAACCAGGCCTTACCCGATACCCGATTCGGCTATCGTGATCTTGAGTCTTTAATAGCCTCAAGAATGTCTTTGGTAGTTGCGGAAGTTTTTACACCAGGGACATCAAAAGGAGATTTTGGTGTTTTTTTATAAACAAGAGAGAATATTTCCCCCCCTCTTCTTTTAATGACTACTTCCTCTTTGCGAGCTATGTCGAGGACTTTTGATAAATGCTGTCTGGCTTCAGAATAAGTATAAACTTTCATTTCATAACTCCATGATATTTATGCCATAATTTCTGGCCACGGCTTGCAACTTGCGATCGAGGGTTAAGAGAGGACAGCGTAAATTAATGGCACATTCGATAAAATATGCATCATAGGCATAAATATCATTGTCGAATGCTATTGCTAGGGATCTTTCGATATCAATATCTCTCAAATCGACGGGAATCGCGTGAGTAGCCTTCCAGGCTAATAAAGCTTCTTCATCTGTTAATTTTTTCCTTTTGACAAGAGAAGAAAGCGCGTTGCCAATCTCAAATGGTAACACGTCAGGTGCGATTAGCTCATGGCCACTGGTAAGAGTAATTATTTTCTTTTTTTCAGGTTCTTCCAGTGCCACAGTTAAAAATGTATTGGTATCAGCAATTATTTTCATAAGTACAATTGTACATTTTTTTATTTATTTGTCAAGTCTAATGGCTCCCGCTTTTTGGGGGCTATCGTTGAAGTAAGTTAGGGGCGCCTAAATCTATACCCATCAGGGCCGCTGTTAGAGGTCTTGGGCTCAATTTAGGTCTGAACTCTTTTAAACGGGCAGGATTTTTAACACATTAGTTCCTTTGCCAACCCCCGTCTCTCCGGCAATAAGGACCGGCTGCCGACCTTGGGCAACTGCCTCACAGTATTGAAATATGACTTGCAATTTACGGTCTTGTGTAACAATGGCGGAAAAGACCTCGGGACGCTCCAGGATATCAGCCATAAACCGGTTGGAAAGCGCAGTGTTTTTGAATCGCAGCTGATTTATTTCTATGGAACGCCGAACGCACGGCACAAGTTGATTTATATCGGCCGGTTTCAGGATATAATCAAAAGCCCCGCTGTGCATGCAATCAACAGCTGTTTCCACCTCAGTGTTACTCGTAACTATAATGACCGGAATTTCGGGAAAATCCTCAACAGTTTGTGAAAGTCTTTCCTGGCCGGACACATGCGGCATTATGAGATCAAGCAGGAGAACTCCCACTTGCTGTTCCTCTAAACCCCGAACCCTTGGAACGAGAACGTGAGTTTCCAGCCGGTCACCAGACTAAAACAGGGATTCCATGTCGCGGTATCCGCTTAGTACTCTTATTACCTCTAGACAATCAGGCACTACTCTATAGAAAATGATATATCGTTTTAAAGGAAAACTCCTCAATCCAGGAAGCAATTCTTCCCGCATCCTTCCCATATCCGGGGAAGAGCACAATAAATGGCAATGTTCATAGATTGATTCAATAAACGTATCTGCAGCCTGGGGGGAATCATTAGCAATATATAACCATATTTCAGTTAAATCATGTATAGCTTGCTCTGATATAATCAGCTTTAATTCATTCATGGTGCAAGCATCTTTCGGGCATCACGCTTAACTTTATCAACCAGCGATTTATCAAAATCCCGGGATTTTCCAGCTTCAAGCTGCTTGACTCCCACGAGTACTTCATTCCTTAAGTCCTCAACCATCCTGACGCGCTGCTCATC
>CAMYJP010000369.1 GCA_947258675.1 uncultured Desulfobulbaceae bacterium
AGCTCCGTCCTCTTTTTCTCTCTTGTATCCTGGGGATATACTAACCTAGTGTCCATCCGGAAAGTCATTTTATTTCGGATGGCTACACAAGGTTGTTTCCAATTTTGTGCCTGGAAGCAACTCATGTGGATGCGGTAGCAAACAAGGCCCTCTGGGCTTAAGCCAAAATCGGCCCCTCCGGAATCGGATTTTTACATCTTAAAGTATGCTTGAAAAAATGACTATCACACCTGAGAGAATCGGTACTCCTATGTTATCTAAAATTTTATCGCGCAGGGGATAATTAAAGTCAAAAAGATGTAGACACAGACAGGATGCTGCCAACATTTCAAATGGAACTATTGACAGCAGGTTGATATCCAGCCAAAGGTTTCGTTGGATCTGATAGAAAAAGACAACCGCAGATACAGAGATGAAACTGATCATAAATTGACTAATTTCAAAAATGAATTTACAAAAGAAAAGCATGACTGAATAAAACCCAAAAGTTTGCAGAAAATAGGCGATTACTACAAAAATGATTGAACCGATTGTGCCATAGGCCAACAAAGACAAGTTATTTTCTGAGAGGTACATTATCGCGATTTCATACCGCTCTGCAAAGTCCAGATTGAAAATAAATCGGCAGGTAATCCAGATGACAACAATGAATATGAAATTTTTAATCATCAAAAATCTTCCATTTGGTAACCGTTGTTTTCAGGGATTGCAGGAATAAACAAGCGTTATTAAGATCATTTAAACGCTCTCGTCGCACCTGTGACACCCTAATTACAGAAAAAAATTACCATTGCCCAAGGTTGTTTCATCATAGAAAACCCACAGCCCGATCAAGAGAATGCAAAAAGGCAAATCCATTCCCCTTTTTATCGAGATTTGCCGCCTTGACTACCGCATTAAAAACAGTATCTGTCTGTTCCTGTGTGGTTACAACCAGTATGATTTCCTTCTCTGGTTTGATAAACCGTCCCTTAATACCAATAGCCTCACGGATCCCTGTACCACGGCCGTAGAAAATAGTTGCACCTTGAGCGCCTGCATCTTGAGCAGCGGAAACGACTTTATCAGCTTCTCCCCTTTGTACTATACAGGTAATAAGATTGGGACTTTCTCTTTGCATACGGTTCCTCCGAATCGGTTCATTCACGCATTGCGTGACTTTGCGAATACTATAAAAAATTATGAGCACTGAGCTCAATGGACACAGAAAACCGAGTTGCCATATTGCAGCACCCAGATATACTTGGACCTATTCATTGCAGCAATAATCAGGCCAACTCACACTTTTCCATGCTTTGCAATTGTCAGCAAACTTCATCACCAAAGGTCAGGAAATGTTCAACTGACAGAACATGTAAGAGATAGGTTAATAGAAAATCATTATTCACATATAAAAATCAGGTCTCTTGATCTTAGTTTTTTAATTATAAAATCAATCTATTACCTACTAACAGGAGAGATTATCTTTTCGTTTAGACGTTTGCGTTTTTAACAAACAATAGCTTCTGTTCGCAATCTTGAACAGTCATGCATAATGGAACTTTGCTGATCAGCTCGAAAGTCCTGTAACCGAAAAAGCAAAAAAATTCTCATTGGCGAACCTTTAAGAGGATTGATGTCCATCCATTCCCACAACTTTTCTAGTAACAATTTCCAACCATTAAATTGTAAATTTTTTTTTACCTTGTCCGATATAGCTGTAACGGAATGAATAATTAACCTGTAGATAGGAATGGAAAATAATGAAAACAGCCAACCTGCTGATTATATCTCTTGTACTCTGCATGTGTTTTTCCGGCATGTCGTCAGGAAAAGAAGCACCGCAAGAGCCGATCGCAATCAAAGGAAGAAGACCGGTCGTATTCGATCATGCCATCCACCTTGCCCTTGGGCTGCAATGCGGGATATGTCACCACAAATCAGAAAATCAATTGTATACGAATGAGGAAGTAAAGGTCCTAGGGGATGGGAATGCTCTCAAATGTAGATCCTGCCATAACCAGAATTTTCAGCATGAAAGACTAGGCAGAGTGAAAATAGCAATGCATCTGCGCTGCAAAGGTTGCCACAAGGCAGGAGTAGATGGGGTATA
Organism: uncultured Desulfobulbaceae bacterium; assembly: GCA_947258675.1. The sequence continues at coordinate 2,093 of CAMYJP010000369.1, forward strand.
CGGACCTATTGGATGTGTAGAATGTCACAAAAAGCAAAATTAGATTATAACGCCTTTGCTATTGATATACAGAAGGTAATTCCTGTTGAAACTCCTTTTTCAATTCTCACAAATCCATTATGCTGCTCTGCAACTTCCTTGAGAAGAGCGAATTGCAGACCTGCATCCTTGGAGTCTCTCACTTGGTTTAACTCTTTGAAATAGTCAAGCAGGTTGTTTAACTTTTCATCAGGCCCACCAAGATCGTTGACCAGACTATATACGCTTTTGCTGTTATCAGAAATCGTCAGAATATGATAGTCCACGGAATCAGTGCATCCAATCCGAATTTCGCTTGAATTCTCTTCATTATATCGAATTAAATTATCTATAAGACTTCGCAGCAGTCTTAAAATCGCATGCTTATCAGCCCGTATAATTGGCAGTTTGCCGGACTCTTCCAGACGAATCCGCTTTTCATCAAGTCGCGGTTTATATTCCCTTTTAACCTTTAAAAACAATTCTGCCAGGTTCACTTCATCGTATTGTAAAGGTTGTTCTCTTAATGAGATATAACTGCTAATCCTGTCAACGATGGCTCTCATCTCATCTGCAGACTTAAGAATCTGTTCACAGTATTCGCACCCTTTTTCATCCGGCAAATCAGTAAACTGTCTGGCAAGACGATTAACCAATCCCTGGATGACGACTACTGGATTTTTCAGATCATGTGAAATGGAATAGGCAAACAACTTGATTTTTTCGGCGCTGTTATGGAGTTCCTCCTTAGTGATCTGCATTTCGTCATACAGCTTTTTCACTCGCAACATGGCCTTAACCCTGGAAACCAACTCACGTTCATCAATGGGTTGGGTAATATAGTCGTTTCCCCCCATTTCAAGGCCGCG
>CAMYJP010000370.1 GCA_947258675.1 uncultured Desulfobulbaceae bacterium
TCAATAATCCCATTATGCACTACAACCAAGTCTCCCGTACAGTCACTGTGAGGATGAGCATTAGCTTCTGTTGGTGCTCCATGGGTGGCCCATCGCGTATGTCCGAGGCCTATATGGCTTTTGACATCAATAAATTCATCGAGTAATTCTTCGAGATTTGATAATTTACCTTCGCACCGGTGTTTGGTAATTTTTTCTTTGTTTATGTAAACAAGCCCAGCAGAATCATACCCTCTGTATTCCAGTCTTTTGAGGCCTTCAAGCAGTATTGGTATTACTCGTCTTGTCCCTACGTAGCCAACTATTCCGCACATGTTTTCACCAGATTTGTTCAGGAACTACCCGTCTTTTTAAATATTATATTGGGAGGTTCTGGCCTGATTTTTTGCTTTCGGGTTGATTTTTTTTCCTGTAAAAAAAACAATTGTATAACCGCTGAATTTCTTTGTTTTATATCGAATAGGGTCAAAATATTCTTTGAGCATTAGTGACCATAATTTTTAATAATTATTATAGTGAGGTGTATGGTACTCTATTAGTTAAGAGGAGAATGCAAAAAGTCGGTTACTCTTCTTCGAAAGATGTTAGAAAAATCTTTACACCTCAAATTGGTACATAGATTTTATTATCGTATTTATTTAATAGTAAGACACATTGTATCTGTATTTATAGTTTTTAATAAATATTATCTTTTGTGCATATTAAATAATACACATTAATTTTATTTTACAAGGTTTTACTTCTTCGTAATTTACTCTAGAAAATGTTTGAAACAGTTTTTCTGTGAAGTTTTTGAATAAATGTAATGATACATTACATTTATACCGAAGAATAATTAGACCTGACAATAGAATTCAAGTACTAGCATGTTCCAAGCAGTTTGAATATGTTGCAGATGAGCTTTCTTCCTGAATCTATAATACTTTTAGATTAATAAATTGCGCTTTGATTTTAAGGAGTTGTTACATGAAACGATACTTATTTTTTATCGCCTCTATATTATTACTTCAGGTTTTCGTCACTTTTTTTAGTGGTTGTGCAAGCCCTGATGAAAAAAAGAGGAGATTTTACGAGAAGGGGATCGAGTATTTGTCCAATGGCGACCCTCAATCGGCAATATTGGAGTTCCGAAATGCTGTCCAGATAGATCCCAAATATACTGAGGCCCGTTATCAGTTGGGTTTAGCTCTATCAAAAAAGGGTGAGTTTAAAAAAGCCTATCAACAGTTTATCAAAATTGCTTCCATAGATCCCAAAAACACGGATGCACAGCTTAAGGCAGCTGAATTGCTTTTTCTGGGCAAAGATCTGGAAGAAAGCTTAAAGCGGCTTGCGAAAATTCTGGAAACTGAACCTGACCATTTAGACGCTTTGTTGCTTAAGGGAAACATAGAGCTAATGCAGGGGAATGCGGAGGCTGCCGAAATTTCTATTGAAAAAACAGTGAAAGCATATCCTGATCTTGATCGCGTCTATCTTGCAAAGGCCAATGTTTATTTAGTAAAAAAAGACTATGTCCAAGCAGAGCAGGCATTTTTCAAAGCTCTGAAATTAGACCCTAATAATAATAAAAATCATATGGCGCTTATTTCTTATTATCTTAAACAAGAGGAATATGAAAAGGCTGAGGCGCAATTAATTAAGATGACAAACGTATTTGTTGATAATCCTCAACCATTTCTTGATCTTGCAACGCTATATCTGAAATTGGGGCAGCTGGAAAAAGTGGAGGGGAGCGTTCAGTCCGCAATAAAAATTGCACCGGATAATCCTGAATTATATATCCTGCTCGGTAATTATTATCAACAACAGGGGCAGAATGAATTGGCTGAAAAAGCCTATAAAGAGGCAATTGATAGGGCGGAAAAAAAACATGATTTTATGGCAATACTGGCAGATTTTTATTTTGAAAAAAAAGAATATGCTAAAGCTGACAGCCAGGTAAAGGAACTTTTAAATAAAAATAAAAAGCATGGACGAGGTAATTTAGTCAATGCAAAAATTTTGATAAATGATGGAATGAATGAGGAGGCAATACTTGTTCTTGATGATCTGTTGAAAAAACATCCTCAATGGGGGGATGTTTACTATTATAAAGCAACTGCTTTATTAAAACTAGGGGAGATAGAATCGTCCAGGAATTCCATTCGTAAAGCAGTAGAGATTAACCCGAAGGATTCTAAGGCTCGAACCCTTTTAGCGTATCACCATATGTTAGAAAGGGATTTTGAAAAGGCAAAACAGGAGGCCAGTCTCGCATTACAGATACAATCAAACAATTTTCAGGCCGCAATTATTGTCGGGAAAAGTCTTCTTTACGCAAAGGATTATGAAGAAGCTTTATCCATTTTTGAGAAAATGAATGAAATGTTGCCTGAAAATTTAGATGTACTCCATAATAAAGGATTGACCCTGCTGGCAAAGAGGGATTTCGATTATGCTACTGAAACCTTTGAAAAAATATTGGAAGTCAATCCTGAGTTCAGTCCTGCTTTGGCTGGTTTAGTCGAATGTAAACTACGTCAGGAGGGCTTGAGTGGGGCCATACTAAGAGTCCGTAACCAGGTTTCAAAAACACCAGATTCTCCAGAGAACTTGATGATATTAGGTTCTCTATTATTACAGGATAAACTATTCGAAGAAGCTTTACAGTCCTTTAAAAAAGCACAGCAGTTTACACCGGAAAGTCAAAAGCCATATATGATGGTAGCTCAGACATTACAGCAAATGGGAAGAATTCAAGGAGCTATAAAAGAGTATAGAGCGCTAGTGAAAATAAAACCTGATTTTATCCCTGCTTTAATGGGGTTGGGAACATTATTGGAGCAGAGTGGTGATTTGATTGGTGCTAAAAAAGCATATAAGAATATATTGGAAATAGATACGCAATTTGCCTCTGCAGCCAATAATTTAGCCTGGATCTTAGCTGAAGAGGATAATGCTGATTTAACCGAGGCTTTTCGTCT
>CAMYJP010000371.1 GCA_947258675.1 uncultured Desulfobulbaceae bacterium
GACAATTAACTACCCTGAAATGGATTGTTATATATCGATTGATTTGGAGGGAATATTTAGATGTTATTTTGATGGGTGGGAAGAGAATGTGTTGCCACTACACGTAATAGATTACTTGCCACAATAGAAAACTCTGTAACCTTGCGGTTTTATACAAGGTGTATGATGTCCATCATAACCTGACAGTATAGGGAAGTTGCAAGTAAGTTTTCAGCTACGAAAAGAAAAAGCCAGGAAGAGATATTACATCTCACAACCTGGCTCTATTTTTCAGATTAATTTTGGCAATCTTGATCTTACGTAAAATCTATATTTTTCAGATGAATAGCAGGAAGTTGGAATCCACAAAAAAGCCGAGCCATTTCTGATCCAGCCTCAGAAAACAAAAAGAATTGCCAGATTATTTTTTCTTTTTTCTCTGCAATAACCAGAGCCAACCGGCGATAAAAACTACAAGTATATAAATAATAAGATAACACCATTCGGCCGGTCCGGAATGACCGAGAGACTCAACGCCGGATAATGCCTCTAGCCAAGACCAGAAGGGAACAAGCAAGATGGTTACAATAATTGCTAAAGGGATTGATATCATGGCTATGCCGAGCCCTGCAATAGCACAAATCAACCTATCCCTCAGTCTCAATAAACTTCTCCGTTTGTGTCACAGAAACTATAAATTAAGTACTTTACAATTGGCACCATCTACTTGGATATTTATGTTGAAATAAGTAATTGGCTTCCCGCCTATGTGGGGGTGTGGAATCCACCAAAGCCACCAATCATCTTTTGACTCAGAGATTGATACTGGTATTTTCTTCAAAAGACATTTATTAAATTCTAAGTCCATATATTTTACGCTTCTTACCCACTCAACAAACCATTTTGACTGCTTTTCATAGCAATCATACCACTTCTGTCGATCTTCTTTGAAAAAGGGAGCCTGGCTTTCTTCTTCAATGCAGAAACCGACTTCTGGGTGAGAAAGGTACACGACTCCATGGCGACTATCACTTTTGCCTTCGGCCAACACATCACCATCGGAGTTTAACAGCAGTATTTTTGCATCTTTGATTTGAGTGAATTTCCGGTTCTTGCCTGAGATGTCATATAAAGAAATGTAAAGCCAGCCATAAGTTGAGACATGCCAATAACCATAACCAAGAAGTAATCCGAATAGCAGTATTAGTAACGCCACGAGCTTATTACGCATATTTTGATCAAGGGTTTTGAGATGTTAGAATAGGTTCGTTGTTGAAGTAAAGAAACAATTAATTTCAATAGGAGGCATCACCTTAAGGCTGGCTGGATTAAGTCTTGAGAAAGTGTAAGTTCCAATTTTTTAAAGCAAATAATGGATGTTATATTTTATGATATTGTTCTGTGAGTTGGTAAACGTCATCGGACTTTTTTATTAACGATCCGCAAGATCAAATTCAACGAAGAAATACAAACCAAAATGCAGCACAAAGCATTATGAATCCTGGGCAAAATCTTTTACCAATTAGTAGTAAGAAAAATATTAACGGATTTTCTTTGCGGTGCACATATACTCTCGCACCTCGAATTTTTCCATCAATTAACTCTTGCAGACCCCAAAGAAGCAGTGCACTCCCTAATGAAATACCGAATCCACATGCTGCATATTTCTGAAAAGCATCTTTTTCAGCGATGCTGAATAAATATGCTGAGATAGCAGCAATACCAATAAAAACGAAGGGGAACCAGCGAATTTTGATCAATTCCATTATTGAGTAAGTCTCCATCCTCAACACAAAACTTTCATTAAAATCCACACGTGGAGTGATTGAGATTGCATAGTTTGGTTGGATGTCATAAGCGCCCGGTTATTATTCATTAATTGCCGATTTTTTACTACATATACTCTTGAGCCCTGCATCCTGGATCTTTGCACATAGAGTACGATCACTCATTTCATTCGCTAACTTTAGGTAACAACTGTCTCGAAGCCCTTTGGTTATAATTCCTTCACATAGGCTCGCATCATGTACCTTCTTCGCAACATCGCTGATACAGATATCAATTAGGGATCGGTGTTCGTTTGTTGTTGCTGGAATTTTGTTGCAAATAGCAGGAGAATCAGAAAATTCAGCGAATATCGCATAGCACTGATAACGAACGCCTGCGTGTGCTGCTTGATCGCAAGCATTTAAGTTGTTGGTTGCCTTAGCCATTGTTGCATAGCATGATAGTTGCTCGAAGGGATTTTTCTTCGAGCTGCAATCTTGATCATTGGTATCAGCACTATAAGCAATCGTTGACGCAAGCAAAAAAAATGCATAAACGAAAACTGAAAAAACTTTTTGATTTACAGTATATAATTTCGTCATCGTATTGGGAATTAAGATATTAATTAGAGATTCACTTTAATAATAATGAGAAATAGGTATTAGCTTTCAAAAACAACGATAAAAAAGGCGGGGATGGCAAAGATAAGTGAACTTACAATCCACAATATAGAATCTGTATTACCACGGACCCTTTCTATAATTGCTTTTATTGCAGAAATTATTAACATTATACCTGCACTTATTGCTATTAGTGCTGCAAGTATTCCCCGATTGCGACAGCCTATAAGCTCAACAGGTATCGCAACAACTGCAAAAAATAGAGCTGCTGCGATTGAAGAAAATATTACCTGCTTGTAGGTCAGTTTCATTTTTAATACTTTATTACCAGCCGTTTTATTTACTATTATATTCTTCGCGGGAATATAACTGACAATACAAAAGAATTATCGACAGTATTATCTAGGAATTTTATGAATAAAGGGAACAAAAAGGGAAATAAAGATAATAAGATTTGAAGAGGATTTTATTAGGAATAATTAGCTCATACCAAGTCAATATATTAATCCGTACATAAATCACCGAACATTTCGGTGTATTTTATAACAGGATGCTGGAAGAATCCTTTGACCTTTGCCGGCATCTTTTGAAGAGAATGC
>CAMYJP010000372.1 GCA_947258675.1 uncultured Desulfobulbaceae bacterium
GATTATAGCTCAGGACATTGAATATCCCAAAGGACGATCAATGGTCCGTGTTGCAGTCAGTGTGCCGCATAATCTGTTGCATAAGGATTTTAGTGATATTTGGAGATCACTTATAACAATTACTATCACATCAATTCTTGTGGTAGTTTTTTTAACCCTGCTGTTATCTCGGTACCTTTCACAGCCAATTATTAAACTTGCAAAAGCTTCGGCAAATGTCATGGAAACCGGTCTTTCCACTCGAGTTGATGTTAAGACTTCAGGGGAATTGGATGTGCTTGTTAATAATTTTAACAGCATGCTCGAAAATCTGGAAAGCACTACAGACTCGAAAGAGTTTGTGGAAACAGTACTCAACAGCATCCATGATGAAATCGCAATTATTAATGTTGATGACTTTACTATTGCCAGAGCAAACCAGACATTTTTAAATAATCACCTAAAAGATCCTGAACAGAATATCAACGCAAGGACATGTTACGAGCTTATTAAAAATCAGGAAATACCATGCAGCCAGTCGGGTCTTGTATGTCCAGTGGAGGAGACTTGTATTAGCGGCAGGAAATCAACACTTGAAGTAAGTCGTGATCATGGAATTTATAAACTTTATTTTGGCATTACTGCCTATCCAATAAAGGATGAGACTGGCAAGGTTACTCAAGTAGTGTATGTTTCAGAAGATATTACTGAACGTAAAAAAGCGGAACTGCAGATTTCAGAACAACAGAAGACGCTTGCTAAACAGAATATAAATCTAACAAAACTGTTAAATGATGTTGAACTTGTTAAGCAGGAATGGGAGGCAACCCTTGATTGTATTAATGATATGGTTCTACTCATTGACAGTGACGGTAGAATAACTCGATGCAATCAAGCTCTTAGGGTCTTTAGCGGTTTAGATTTTAATGATATTCATGGAAAGGTCTGGAGTGACCTTCTTCAGAAATACGGTTTGCATGTGACGACAGATCAGGGTCAAGGAAGTACAGAGCTTTATCAATCTGAGTCAAACCGTTGGTTTATGATGAATAATTACCAAGTGAAATGGATCAGGGATGAAAGACAAACCGGAATGGTTGTAACAATTTCCGAAACAACTTTGATCAGGAAGATAGCTGCTGAGTTGGAAGAAAAAAATATTGAGATTGAATCCAACAGGCAAAAACTCCATGAAGCTTTGGAAAAATTATCTGCTATCATCCAGAGGGTTGCCCGGGAAGAAGATTTCAGCATTCGGATTGGTCTGCCAGGCCTTACTCCATGTTATGAATACAAACAATGTAAAATGACAGCGTGTCCTTGCTTTGGCAAGGAAGCAAGTCGATGTTGGCAGGTTGCCGGCACATATTGTCTTGGTGAAAATTCTGAACCTTTTAAAAGAAAAATTGATACTTGTGAAAAGTGTACTTTTTATATTGAGATGACCAAAGATGAAATAACCAGAATTGGCGAACAGTTTAATAATATGATGTACATCCTGGAAAATAAAAATATTGAACTACAGGAGGCTTATCAGAAACTTAAAGAATCTCAGGGGCAGATTCTGCAGCAGGAAAAAATGGCATCAATCGGGCAGCTTGCCGCTGGTGTTGCCCATGAAATAAATAATCCTCTTGGCTTTATAATCAGTAATCTTGGTACGTTGGAGAAATACACTGACCGGTTGGTAGAGTTCCTTGATATCCAGAATGATGTCCTGGTCAGCTTGTCTGCAGTGACCGAAATCAGGGATTCCAGGAAAAAACTAAAAATTGAATATATAAAAGAGGATTTGAAAGATCTTCTTCAGGAATCGCTGGAAGGTGCAGACAGAGTTAAGGAAATTGTGCAAAATCTGAAGACCTTCTCCAGGGTGGACCAACAGGAGGAGGCATTAGCCGATATTAATGAAAATATTGAGTCTACCCTGAAGATTATTTGGAATGAATTGAAATATAAGACAACCGTGCACAAGGAATTTGGAGAACTCCCCAAAACTTTTTGCTTCCCGCAGCAGTTAAATCAGGTTTTTATGAATATTCTGGTCAATGCAGCCAATGCCATAGAAACACAAGGCGACATTTACATAAAAACCTGGCATGCAGATGATTCTGTTTTTATTTCATTATCTGATACAGGAAAAGGGATTTCAGAAGAGAATCTTTCTAAAATTTTTGAGCCGTTTTTTACAACCAAAGAAGTAGGAAAAGGAACCGGCCTTGGCATGAGTATTGTGTACGAAATAATAAAGAATCATAATGGAAATATACACGTTGAAAGTATCGTTGAAAAAGGGACTACTTTTACCATTCAACTGCCGGTTGTTATTGAACGCTCCGAGGCTGCTTAAAAAATGAGCTTCAATTTATATTACCATGATTCCCTGCCCTGCCAGTTCCGACTGATTTTCTAGAAAATCCTATACAAGACATTGACTGATATTGACTGAATATATCAGGATTCCGCAGTCATTTGATGAATGACAATAAATAAAGGCGGAAGAATTATATCTTCCGCCTGCAAGAATAATATAATCAAAAACCATTAATATCCATGTTCCATCCAGATTGAACTGGCAAGATAATTAAAATAGAATGGTTCATGAGTAGGGGTGTAGATTGTGACTTCTTTTTCACCACTTTTCCATATCGGAGCCCAATCCCAATTTGAAAACCAGATACCCATAATCTCGCCGTTCAGATCTTTGATATAAGATCCATAGTGCGTGTAATAAAGCCTAGCTTCCCAACTTGACTGAATCGTAGATATCCACTGGTACATCCTGTCATCTGTTACATTAATCTCTCTCCAAAAGCCTGGGCCAAGCGTATAATCTTTATGAATTCCGAGAATTGCACTTGGCTCATAAAAAGAACCGCTAATATAGTATTTATAGTCAGGCAGAATCAGACTTGATTCAAATTTGTCAGTTAAATCAGCATCTCTGTCAAAAGATGGGTATTTCCCTGCACATCCTGTAAG
>CAMYJP010000373.1 GCA_947258675.1 uncultured Desulfobulbaceae bacterium
ATCCATACGTCTCAATGAATTTGTCATATGTTTTATTCTCATAGCCCAGGAAAAGCCGCTTAGGTTCCTCACAGGATTCGATGACCTCTTCGGTCATTTCAATGAATTTAGAAATAACAAGGTTTAAATCCGTATGTTCAATGAAAAACACTCCTCCATTTTTAGTGGGTCTAACTTCCGATACTTGCTGAATCGAAGTGTGGAACTTATTCGTGAATGTAACAATTTGTTCACATGCCCTCCTATTAATATCCAGTTGGCATTCTTCACAGGCCTTAGCAAACCTATTGATCGGAATCTTGTCAAAAGCCGGTCTTTTCACACCCCTCAGATCATAAGTAAAGCCCAAAATGTATTGCTCCGGGTCTCCAACCGAGTACATCTTGGTCTTCTTGCCTTTCCGAATCGCATCAAAAATCTTGAGTTGCACCGTGTCAGTGTTCTGGAATTCATCCATGAACAAGAACTGTATCCTGTTGCAAACAATCTCCTTGATCCGGGTCTCCTCCATCAATTTGGCTGAAACACCTGCAATCTGTCCAAAAGGGACTTTGCCTTCTCTAAGCAGTTTACTAACAACATTACTCTGTATTTTGTTCCTTATCGCCGGAATCCTTTTATTGTGAGGGATCTCATCAACGATTTTTTTAACATCAATTTCAAGGAAAATCTTGTCGTCCCCAATATATCCAAACAGCGAGGCAAAAGGAATCAAGATGAATTGATTGAAAAAGCTGTAGTTCGTAACAATAAAAACATTAGGTGGGATCTTTACTTGTTCCTGAAGCCGGCTTTTTATCGAATCAGTTGCAGCATTGGTAAAAGTAATAGCCGCTAATATCCTATTCGGTCTGAGTTCTGGAATGGCTTCAACGATTCTCGTCACCATATCAGTGGTCTTGCCGGCACCAGGACCAGCACTCATTATTGTCGGCTTTTCAGTTATTTTAGGAATCATCTCTTACTTTAAAAAATTGAAGCCGTTTTAGATGTATAGTGGGATCGTGAACCCCGCTCGATTAGATTCTTCTTTTAATTGAGAAGCCAAGTTGAATGCAAATTCTGATTTATAATTCTCAATCTCTGAAAAAAAAGATTCTGTGTTTAAATCGTTTGTTCCAATCTCGTTCTCGTATTCAACACCTCTTTGTGATTTGGTATCTTTCAGGGAATTCAGTAATATTTCCTTTCCCTTACCATTCTTATTTGCTGCAATGACATCCTTCTCAAATCCGCGATGCCCTCAACCAAAATCAATTTCCTTGCAAAAAACATCCGAGATTTTGTCGCATCAATATATTTGCTTAAATAATGGATAGTGCTTTTCTCTTTTGCCTCATCAATACCTGAAAGAATATAGTGACTAGCCGGCGAACCATTCTGATCATTGAATATGATAACAGACCTATTGAGGTTCATCTTGGACGCAATATTAGTCGAATGGGTCGTGAGCAACAATTGCATCGCCTTACCGCTGCCCTTCTGTATGCTCTCAATATTTTCTGCCAAGTGATCCTGCAGATGCGGATGCAGATGCGCCTCAGGCTCCTCAATGGTTATTAGCCTGAAAAACGTATTACCCCCTCCAGTCTCTTGTGCTGAAAGATGGGAAAGGATCAATGAAATATAAAGCAGATTGTTCCTACCGAGTCCGTTACGTTCAACACTAATAGGATTCGCACCATAAATCATACTAATTTTCTTGAGCAGCTCACTTGCTTCTGGGGAGGAAAAAATAAAATCTATAGCATTATCAGATTCACCAGATTGAAGCGAGACCTTATCAAGAAGAATCTTAACGTCACCCTTTATACTCTCCAGATTCGGGTTCTTATTAACAACATCATCAAAGGTCTTGAGCACAGCCTTAATATCGTCATATTTCTCTTTATCTTTCTGAATAAGAATCCTATAAAGCAATCTATATTCACCGCTCGCAATCAACTCTTTCTTGGCGTCTCTTAGAGCATCAAGGAACTCCATCTTCAGCATCTTAAGGAAATACATATCGCATTCATTCGAAGGATCATTTCCCCCAAAAATTGAGTACCTGTAATCGCCGATGGGAAAATCAATGAAAAAAGGTTCAGACTCTCCAGCTTCTATTTTTTTCTTTATTATCTCTCTCTGTATCTCTATCCACCCCACTCGGTCATAATTAGCAGTAGGTGCAAACTGATACGTTATTTTAGCTTCTGTTAGCACTTGATTGCAGAACCAATCACCGACAACCGCTTCCTGATCGTCATCCATGTCAGCCAACGTAACCTCAACGGTTACCTCTGGAAACTCAATATCCTCCGCCTTTATTTCGAAGTTTCTGATCTGGTCTTTGAAGGCGCCTACCGAAAAGTAGTTAATGTCATCGATCTCTAATACACGCTTTCGGAAGATCATGATCTCCTGACTGAAAATCAGGCCAAGAGCATTCAGCAAATTTGTTTTCCCCACGTTGTTCTCACCCAAAACCACAGTGAAAGGCTTTAAATCCATCTCGAATGGTGGATCACCGAAATTCCTATAGTTTTTTATCTTAACTTTCTTAATAAACATGATCGACTCTCTTTTATTCGGTTTTCGAGAGATACTGACAAACCCTGCATATCAATTATTGATTCTCCTTTGAATATTGCCATAATGCTCTGTCCAAAGTTCGCATGTCCACGTAGTTCTTTTTGGCAATTTTTCTACAGAAATCTGCATAACACCACTACAGCTCAATACCATACTGGAAGGCACCTCCAGGCTCACAGACCACAAAGACCTGAAATCAATGATCGGGTAAGGATCTGAATGGCAGAAATGAAGGATCACCGAAGCTATCAACCATGAGACACCGTCCAGCATCGACAGGATCTCAATTTAAAAATATGCAGGTTGCGTCCACTAATCCCAAATTTTTCGCACAGTATCAAAGGTTCGATTTATGATAATTTTTAAGGTTTTTTCAAAAAAGCCGA
>CAMYJP010000374.1 GCA_947258675.1 uncultured Desulfobulbaceae bacterium
TTAAATGCCTCCGACTGTGGTGCCCAGGCAGCAAACGCCACCAGGGCGATCATACAGACAAAAATAATTGAAGTTTTCCTCATAAATCCTCCTTTTAGAAAATGAGATAAAATAGGGTTAATTAAAGGTGTAAAGAGTTGATTAAACGATTTGTTAAAGATTTATGTACGAATTATTCCGAATGCTTGACCCCCGTTAAATCGGAATAATTGGTACAAATTTAGCCGGGGTCAAGCCTGAAGCTGCTCCCGTTTTATCAAGGGCGTTATCACCTCCTTTTTTGCAAATTTGATGTCATTCGTATTATTTAAAATTAAGGTTGCAGTTATAGTTAGTTTGCAACGAATAACGCTTATCGCCGATTAAGTGACTCAGGACCGACCTGGAGTTCCGAAAAGACGAGGAATTTTATGAAATTATTTTTGAACTTAAAAGATAAGCTTAAAACAGCCCCAACTTAGAGCAATTGGTATGCCAGGATGGTGAAATGGACATATAGTTTAAAAAAAAATTGCCTGCAGGTTTTATTCTACAAATAGCTTAACTATATGAAATAAATCTTAAATTAAATTAAATAAAAAAAATTAGAGAGGATTTTATTAACTCAGGCATTATAAAAGGTAGATAGATTATGTTGGAAAGTGCGGCCATAAAGCGAAAAAAAGCAGTTATGAAGTCCTCAAACTGTTTGAATTACCATCAACATAAACCGGAAAACAGAATATCTTCATAAAATTAATCAGTTATCTATGTCCAAAATCTGTACACTTTTTTATCGACTATACAGACGAAATCAAAATAACCGTATACTAATTCGCACATATTATAACCGGCAATAGATTTTTTTTATTTGCAATATATCCCACAAGGCGATATGGAGTGTCCCTCGATAACCACTTTATGTTCATCGGTTGGATACCGGAGTAAGTTTTAGTTCTTAGAAGATAGGACGCGGATTTGCGCAGATCGCCACAGATCTTTACAATGTTGGTGCTTCTTTGGCTATTATAATGAAAGGATTAATATCTGTGTACTCCGTGTTCATCCGTGTCCCTTTTGGAAAAAGCTAAAATTAGATGAGGTCAATTACAGCATATCCATGATATCAAATTGTTTTCACCGCAGAGACGCGAAGGACGCAAAGATGTTATTTCTTATTCTTTGCCGTTGATCCTCCAAAAATACCGACGGACAGGAAGGACGGCAAAGAATAAAAGAGCACTTTTTCTGAAAATAATTAAACCTTTGCGTTCTTTGCGCCTTTGCGGTGAATAAATAGATCTCGTTTAAAATCCAGATACTTATTTAGCCGCACAACCTGAATTTTCTCCATCATAAAATGCACCATCCCTAAGGATTGATCCCTAAAGTATCACCCAAAGTTATTGGGGGTTGGCTGCAAAAGTGCAGATAAACCGTTAATCGCCTTCAAATTTCCTCATCCTTTCCCGCCTCTGCTCTTGTCTGTCGATTTCCAAGCGAAGATAGAAGGTACTACTCTCGGAAATTCCGATACATATGGAAAATTAGTACCTTTTTTACAAGACCAATCAGGCAGCCATTTTCTATTTTTATCACCTATAAAACTGCATCAAAACAAGAAAATTAATGCAATAATATGGCTTTGAATTACGTTTTCTTGAATCCCAAGATTCTAATTAGGCCGTGCGCCTGAGTTGCAACGAAAGGATAATCATCATGAGCATTACGGGTTTTGATCACGTCATTTCGGACGAAGAACTCAAAACACTGCTCCATCCGACCGAAACTTCCCGATTCATGCTTGCCCTGTTTACAACGATTCCGGTGACGATAGTACTTATTTATTTAGTGGTGCAGACAAACGGAGCGATATTGGCAGGTGTATTAGCCGCTTTGATATCTGTCTGGTTCGGCTTACGACTGATGAAAGCATCTCTCATGGGCAGCTCCGTAAGGGTATCTCCGGATAATTTTCCTGACGTCTACGAGGTGCTTGTAGAGGTGAAACATCGCCTAAATTTCCATAAGGACATCGAGATATATATTACCGAAGGGGACTCCTTTAATGCATTTCTCTACAAATTTTTTCGAACAAAATTCATCCTGCTCAATGCCGAAGTTGTCAGCGGACTGCCTGTCAATACGAATCGCGCTGAACTGTTGTGGATAGTGGCTCGATTTGTTGGTGCCTTAAAAGCCAAGCACATCCGGCTTCAGATACTGGCCATTATTATCAGCAGCGTGCAACAACTGCAAATCTTCAACCTTTTCATGCTTCCGTATCAACGTGCCACTCAGTATTCAGGTGATCTGATTGGGCTGGCAGTCTGCGGGGATTTGAAGAGCGGCATCGATGCTCTTGGAAAATTAATGGTTGGCAAGGACCTTGGAGACCGTGTGCGACTTAAAGGGTTGTTGAACCAGGCGCACCAGATTCACCGCAGCCTGTTTGCAATCCTGGTCAAGCTTCTGTCCACCCATCCGCATATGACTGAAAGATATCTTAATATGTTGGCTTTTGCGCGGTCCCGATATCCGAATGAGTTTGCTCGCTACGCCGTCCAGTTCGATGATATTGTGATGTCCGAAATCGATCTGCTGTTTCCGCCTTATTTTAAGATTTCACAGCCACTGAAATTAGAGGCAGTGCAATCCATATCCGGCCCAAAGGCAACTGCATTACCCGGGTCGACACAGGCGATTGCCGTACTGGTTGGAATCGATGGTGCCGCACGCGGAAGACGTGTTGATGTCCAGAAAAGCATTTTTAAAATTGGCTCTGCTCCAGAAAACGATCTGGTCGTGAAGGACGATGATTTTGTCTCATCAAGTCATGCATGGCTCTGCTACACGGAAGGTAATTTCATTATTGTCGACCAGAATTCTCGTAACGGTACCTGGCTCAACAATCAGCAGGTCAGCACCGAAGGAGTTCAGCTTAAACCCGGCGATCGCATCCTCATCGGGCACTCTACTTT
>CAMYJP010000375.1 GCA_947258675.1 uncultured Desulfobulbaceae bacterium
AATACAAAAACTAATCAGCACCAAAAAGTTGCTGCTGGTCTGCATTCACTGCAGCAACTGACTATGTTCCGATTATTTCGTTGAGACCTTCCACTATAAGCGCTAGTTCTTCAGGTATTGCGATGCCTATCTTCTTTCCTATTCTTTCTACTGATAGCGTTTTTATCTGGCTAATCTTTACCCATGAACGTTTAGGTAGTTTTTCGTTTTTTAACTCCAAAGTCAATGGGAAGCCTGCACGCTGAGGCTGGCTTGTGAGAGCCATGGCCATCGCAGTCCCCGATCTCTCATTAAATATATCATGGCTCAAAATCAAAACAGGCCGTAAACCTGCTTGTTCGCGTCCCCGAACCGGATTTAGATCAGCCCAACGAATATCACCCCTCAGTATTCGGGCCATTTACTCAGATCCTCTGATATCCCTTCTTCTGCCATTGCTTTCTCAAATGACGAATCAAGTTTTGAACATTCTTCTGCCAATCGGCTTTTCTTCAATTTTTGCAGTTTATCCTTTACAGCTTCTTGAATAGCCTGGCTACGATTCATAAATCTGTGTTCTTTGATAAGATGATCTATTTCAGCGATAAAATCCTCATCTAAGGTGATTGCTATTTTGGTCTTGCTCATAAGTCACCTCCATGGTATTACTATATATCATACCCTGGGATATTTCAAGTAATTTATTTAAACGAACAGGTTCATCGATGTAGACCATAAAACTCATAGGTAAGCTAAAAAACAAACCGCATAACATAAACTATTGCATACCCAACCATTCACCGCTGGTCTGCATTCGAAAGCATCCGTTAGGTTTTGTTATTATGGTCGACAGTTATGACTATTTTCCCTTTGAATGTTCCTTCAGCAAAATATCTGAATGCATCGGCCGTCTCGTCCAGAGGGAAGCATTTATCTATAACAGGCTTTAGGTTGCCGGCTTCAAAAAGCTTTATTAAATAAGCATTGTCCTTGTTTGCTTTGTAGACAATCATGTGCATTCTTTTATTTCTGACAAACCATCCAAATAAAACAAGCTGAAGAATTCGAGATGTTGTGCCTCCTACCGATGCATAAATTCCATTTGGACATAATGCACGTTTATAGCAAGAAATAGAACGATTTGTTTTAACATCAAAGATCAGATCATATTGCTGTCCGCTTTTCGTAAAATCTTCTTTTGTGTAATCAATGACATGGTCTGCACCAAGGATACGCATCACGTCCAGTTTTTCTGTGCGGTCCACAGCTGTTACTTCAACGTCGAATGATTTAGCTAACTGAATAGCCAAAGTCCCTGTACTGCCGCCCCCACCATTAATCAAAACCTTTTGTCCTGATTTAATCTGTCCAAATTCAATGAGGCCCTGTACAGCAAGGTTGCCTCCATGAGAAAGGCAGGCAGCTTCCTCAAATGTCATATCGGAGGGTTTAAGAGTTAAATCATTTCCATCGGCACAGGCATACTCGGCAAAAGCACCCCAACCACCTTCGGACAGGTCGCCGAACACTTCATCTCCAACTTTAAAACGTTTTACATCTTTTCCAACTGCTTCGACTTGTCCAGCTATGTCACAACCATGTATTTTGGTGTTTTTTGGTTTTAAAAGACCACCGAAAAAACGATACTCAAAAGGCTTGCCTGTTAACATATCCCAATCCCATGAATTAATAGAAACTGCATTAATTTTTACTAAGAGTTCATTGTCTTTTGGAGCAGGTTTTTCTACCTTTTTGAGTTGAAGAACATCGGGGGATCCATATTTATCATATACAATTGCTTTCATAATCATTCTTCTTATAAGTTTACAGACCTAACGGAATGATCTGTGATGCTCAACCAGAATTATATTAATATGCTAAATTGTCGTTTGCAAATCTCAAAACAACAAAAATCAAAAAGGTTACAGCGGTTGAGCATTCATAGCATCAAATGTTTTTATCCGTAAAAGCAACCATATGCATCTTCTTCGACTACCTGTATAAACTCGTCAACGGACTTCACTGCTGGTTTAGGCTCGTAGCCATGCCACTTCAAATCTGCTCGTTGCCAATAAAGCTTCCATACTTTTTTGCTTTTCACATATGTAGCTTTTGCTATCATGCCCTTCATAGTTTCCGATGGATTATCCCATCTCGGTCTGACAGTAAATAGAATAATGCTTTGATCCTTTATTTCATAATCAAGGTACAATTCATTTCTGATATGTGCAGGATATTTATTAGCACAATATTCCTTCACAGGCTTTTCAAATAGTTTATTCTCAAATTCACTTAATGCCATTTTATTTTCTCAAACATAACGTATAGAGTTTTATCCGCAGTGCCGGAGGCATTGAGGATAAAACTCTATACGTTATACGAATATCGTTTTTACTATTTTTATTGTCAATAGGGGACATGAGCATGAAAAATCAATTGTTACGAGAGTTCCAGAATTATCTGCATTTAAATAGCCTTGTCCAAAAAAAAGTATATCCCATATTACGCCCATTGGGCAAGAGAATTATGACATTTTCATGTCAGGCTTTCAGAAATCAGCTTATAAATTTCAAAAACTCAGATTATTTATCATCCATCATTCTGATGTTCAACTCTTCAGGATGAGGGGCAAGTTCCTGAGAAAGACAATACCGGTGACGATTAAAAGTAGACAGCAGGTCCTGAGCAGTCGGCAGAGGACAGAAAATAATCAAGAGTAAACGAACGACGATCGACAGACAATTGTCATGAAAGGAAGAAGAATAAGGGTTGGAATCAGACCCTGGCACTGCGGGGATTCCCGCTTAAGAAATGTGTGAATGACATGAGGGCTGGCAGGCTCACAAGGACAGGACAGATTCCGAACAGGTCGGAATGACAGAAATACAGTTCTAAGCTGACGGTGGACAGCTGAAAGCTGAACGCTTCTTTACTACTTCTTCCCGGCAGCCAGTTTGTTTAATGCATTAATATAAGCTTTA
>CAMYJP010000376.1 GCA_947258675.1 uncultured Desulfobulbaceae bacterium
GCGAGCGACGCCTATCAAACTCAATTGGCTCATCTCGCAGCCCGATAGGGCGGACGGCCGCAGGCCAAGCGAGCTTCAGCGAGCGGTCCGCCCTATCGTCCGCCACTGAGCAGCGGCCCAAATAAATTTCAAGCTTGTACGGCCTTTACGTAAAACCGCTATCTACACGCCGTCTGCTCCAGTGGTATGGTTAGCCGATTCGATTGACTACAAGAGCATCGTTCTCCGTTGCCAATTGAGCGAGACACCTATCTTCCTTGAGAAATCCCCGTCCCAGTCCGGCTCGAAACCGTGTTCACGGAGGCAGTTACAGACTTCTCGGGCAATACCCAGGGCGTTACTTTCATACACATCGGGAGCAACATCTGAGTCACCTGGCGAGAACCATCCATAGGCGAGATAGACAGACAAATGCGTACTCTCAGCTAGCATTTCAGCCATGTTTTGATCGATGAAGAAGGCATACCCACGAACCCGATCACGAAAGCCAGGGTGTCGTCGGTCGATTTCGTCTATGCGTTCGGGAAGCTCTGCTCCGGTGCAGGTATCGCAACAAGGAGAAACTTGCCACAAAAGAATGCCGCGACCTCGCAAGTCCGCTTCGACACGATCAAAGCAATCGCAATCCGTATCACGCGGCCAAGCCTCCTGCTCGGCTGAAAGCATTGCAGAGGCCTTTTCGAGCTCGTCAGCCGCGAACTGGATAAACATGTCCCACTCATCCTCGGGACACTCGTCCTCGATATAAACTTCACGGCAGATTTGTAGGATGTCATCGCGGTCAGAATTTGCCAGTCGAACTTCACCCAAGACCAGAGTGCGAAGCGTCTCCCGAAGATCATCTCTCGCGCTGTCGTTCCAAGTTGGGCTTTCGGTCATAATCAAGGATTCCCGTAAATTGTCTCGGCTAACGCCGGCGGTCAGGGGCAGCCAGGGCTTCCGCTGACCTTTTTCAAAAATGACGAATTGCAATTTCAAACAAACTTTAGTAAGTGCCTCGGCCCTGGCTGTCACCTGAACTGCCTTGTTGTGCCATGCATCAGTAAAATTTATACCCCATGTTAACCCAATAGTGCCAATCTTCAACTGCTTCAATAGTCTGTACATCAGTCGCACTAATTGGTGTAAGCTGTGAAAATGGAACTGCTAAACCATCTCTTTCCCATCGTATAGTAACGAACATTTCTCTCCCACAATCTTCTTCAGGAGCCATTCCAATGACATCAACTTCATCCTTTACAAGAAGTGGTGAGATAGCTCGTTTTTCACTACAGATGGCTGTATATGGGAAATGAATTTTGTCCTCAAGGTAATAGTACCAACCCATGGCCTGTTCTTCAGGACCGTTTGCATCAACTATGATTTCCATAGCGATGCGCTCCTCACGTTCTTTATCCTTTTTTTGGTTTTATCATGGCCAAATCTCATCTTATGGAACTGGAATTTTGGGCACAACGGTGAGCTGACCTGGCGCGGCGCTCCAAACGTTAGTTTTTTGCAACCGCTGTCACCCCGCGATCAGGTCAAGCGTTTGGTTCGGTTTTCATTCCGGACTGCAACTACGATCGGCAAAAAGGTAAGCACAAGGGACAGTGCCTTGAGCTTTTCCATCTGAAATCGAGTCAAGATCCAGCGTGCCCAAGGGACCACAACTGAAACGACAGCAATCCAGAAAACCTCGACAACAAAATTGGATAAAGAAACAGTTGATCCCACGTTGGACATGGCAAGAGGGAACCAGGCAGCGCCACCTGTGAATGGGTATGCATAGTCCCACCACGTTGTATGCTGCCTCTTCTGTAACATGACCGTCGGTGGTACTGCCACAACAGCAATGAGCAAGAACCAGATTAAGGAGAAAACTATCATGTCGTCATCTCAAACCGAACGGGGAGCTAAGGGGCCGGGCATTTTCCAAACACAGTTTAAATCAAAACCTGAAAAGTTGTATTTAGATATACTCACCAAATCGGCACGACCCGCCCGGTCCCACTTAAGCGCTTTGTTCGCTCTGGTCATCTATATCCTCGTAGTCGCCATACCAGAGGTCGAAGAGTGGCCCTGCTCTCCATCCTTCAATATCTGACCTCGCATCAAGCCATGCGGTCACTCTCGCGAACTTGTTCTCAGGGTTTTCAGACATCCTGCCAAGCTCCACGATGACATCTATCTTGTCATCTGAAAGAGAACCACCGCAACAGCATTCGTTACCTTCAATTGCTTCAATGATGAAAGCGTCCTGAAACGAGTCGGCATCCATCTTTGTATTGCGGATCGCAATGAGTTGACGGCCCCATTCCGCAAATTCACCTAGATGCTTTTTCTTGCGTAATCTTTTCTTCATTTTTTTGAGCGAACGTCCGCCAATGAGCAGCGGCCTAAAAATATGCCAAGCTTGCAGGGTCTTTACGATAAACCGCTATCTACACGCCGTCTGCTCAAGTGGCATGGTTAAAGCCAAACATTGCAATATAAAATATAACTGCTAAGACGATTCTTAAGGCTGCTATAAAAATCTCAATGATTATAGACTCCATTTTAAGCGGGTGGATGTAGATTCCTAATACACTGTTCAAAAGTGAAGGCAAGAAAAGTATTAATATTCCTAATCCCACGAAAATTAAATATTTTAGCAAATGATTCTTAATAAATTTGAAGGTTAATGTAAAAGCATCTAATACTTTTACATTGTTTAATATCAAGAAAAAAGGCGTACAAAAAGCAACGGCAGTTACTGTGGCGTTAAAATAAGTAAAAAAAGACGACAAATTTAGCAATATTGATCGCGTAGCTGAATGCCCTATGTTTATTTCGAGAAATGAACTTAGCGTAATTGGGAATAGAGCAGCAGATGGGATATATCCAACCACCGCAAATATTATATTGATTAAGAAAAGGGGTTTCAATATACTTAGTGATCTGTTCAATAGTACATGGAAATTTTGCTCCTCTTCGAGAAAACCGCCTCTTACACTAAAAAGAATAAATCCTTCAATAAGTGAAAATAATGAAAGGCTCATTATTCCTATCAGAATCATAGCTGGGATAACAATGATGAGAAAAAAAAGTTCAATATTTCGCTCCCTTGCTAAGTATATGGTAGCAGCCAGAGACAAAGCTACTATCAAGAGGATTAAGGAATATTTCAAAATTTTTTCCAAAAAAGCTACATTTTTAAAATTATAGTCTTCGGAATATCGCTGAAGTCTTTTTGACTCAGCTTTGAATGTAGCGCAACATATTAGAAAAAAGCCCATAAAGATAATACTGCCACTAATGGAACCATGGTATCCATAATCCAGAAGGTTAGGCGTTTGAAACAATGTCTTAATACTATCAAAAAGGGATATCTTACCAAAAAATTCGTTTGTGAACTGGCTTAAATTAGCATCCGATAAGGCGGAAATTTCTGATCTTTGATACAAGACGATAGGGATTTTTAGCAAGTAAGCTGATAAAGTTATAAAAAGAGGCAGAAATAGTAACCAGCGCTTTTTAGAAATAATTGATAGAGAAGATTTATAATACGTTTTAATCTCGCTGAGAGATTCAAATGACTCAAAGGCAGATACAGGAAAGAAATTTTTAAGTTTTTGAATACAAACAAAGATGAATATGCCTGAAAATAATACTATCAATAAGCCGGTCATTAAATGTTCTTCGGACATTCAATGTTTCCTTGATATTTTAGTCTCGATTAAATTGAAAGATTAACCACATAACGGCAGAATTGAGGGGGCGGGAAACGCATACTGAAAATAGACTATATAGCCCCCAAAGTGCACTTACCTATTTTGTTAAAAAAAGTCGCGGCCTTCTCCGCTCCCTCTCAAATGATTTGTTGGCCTGGCATTTCTGCTATAAATCCAATATTCGTAATTTCGTATTTTGTGAACTCATAGTCCACCAAAAAATCCTTTATCTGATTTGTCAATTTTGCACCTATCACATTTACTTTGGAACAAGGTGGATCATGTGAATATGGTCCATGGTGCTCAAGGATTGATTCCAAAATTTCCATAAACCTGCTTTCAGGAGAATCTGTCACATCATAAATAAATGAAGTTATTCCTTCTGTGTGGTCTTCATCAGGACGAATTTCCCAAAGCTCTTTGATTATCAATTTATTGGTTGGAGAATCCACTACCCAAGCCGGTTCACGATACGGTAGGTCTCGCAATTTAATTCCAAATTCATCGTCAACAACTATGTGAACAGTATAATGTTTCATGAGTATCCGGGTATTGCAGGCCAACGGAGAGCTGAGACGCGCGCGTTTTTTACGCGTCGATTCTCAAGCAATTTGTTATGGTTTATTGTCTAGTTGGCGTTCTAATTTTTCGATTCGATTTTTCAATTCGCAATATTTCTCGTACAAAAGAATTGAAACGCCTATTCCAAATAAAAAAACAAAGGCCGATAACGAAACCGCCTTGAGTCTGGTTCCAGTAATCTGGGCTTCAATACTGGAAATTATAGCCTTTATTCCTTTTGGTGATTCATACATATCTTGGGATATCTCTAATTTTTCAAGATTATTAGAAACAATGATTTCGCCAGAGATAGGCAGCGCTAAGCCGAGAAACATTAGAATATATGCGATATACTTTTTCATGTAATTAATTTTGAACCATAACGCTGCGGATCACCTGCAGGCAGCACAGCCTGCGAGGCCCCAACATACTTGACGATATACCCCGCAAGTTGTCCCTGTCAGGTGCATCCGTTTGTTAGTTTTTTTCCAAGATTTTAAAAATATAGCCGACCTGTTCATGGCTTAAAAACATATTATTTATGAGGATCTTCGTTCCTTGATTTGATGCAATATAACTGCCACCCATCCACCAGGGTCTGTTTTTTGAAGATAGAAGATCAACATTATTTAGCGAAATAGATATCCTTTTTGTCGTAAAAATCGTTGACCGACCAGGCCCTTCAATCTTTTCTGCATCTATGGCAATATTTTTCTCATTTGCGTCAATCAAAAAGAAACCAATCGGAATGCCCGCAATAACAACACAAAAAACGATTATCGTGTCTAAGAAACTTTTTGTGATAAATCCGTATATGATTGAAATAGTGATCCCAGTCACAGTGTGAAACAAAAAGAACCGTGAGATGCTAGCTTTAACAACGATTTTTTCATTTAAACCCATAGCTCTGCAAACTATCGGGCTGCGAGATGAGCCGCAGTCGGCTGGGGGCGGAAATTGCGTTTTTTTGCAATTTACCGTGCCAGCCGACCGAGCGCAGCGAAGCCCGAAGGGGGT
>CAMYJP010000377.1 GCA_947258675.1 uncultured Desulfobulbaceae bacterium
TTAACAGCTTACTGAAATACATTTACGGTCACTTCTGGCTCCTGGATTCTGGATTCTTTATGATCATAACCACCTTACGATTTGCAAACTTATTTTGTTACGCTGCAGATAAGTGCAAGACTTCGAGCAGCGAGGTATTAAACCCTAAAAAAGAATAAAATAAAGAATGAAAACCATTGAAGACTGTTGTTTCACCATGGAAAACAGCAGGTAATTTATAATAAATAGAAGCCTCACAGGAAGTCATTTCACTTGCTATCCTTTGAGAAAATAGCGAACCAATATTCAAACTTTCTCAATTGTGAAAGTGAAAGGATTTTTTGTGAGGTTTTGAAATTATGGAATTGCAGCAATTACTTCCATAATGAGCATCTATGACGTAATAATTATTGGTGGAGGTCCCGCTGGCCTTGCCGCTGCCTTTAATGCAGGCCGCATTGGACTTAACACAATTCTCCTTGAAAAAGATATTGTCGGAGGGCAACCGGCAATTGCTGCTGCAATTGAAAATTATCCTGGCATTCAAATTGTTGACGGTTGGAGTTTAACCAGGGTAATGGAAAAACAGGCCAGGGATGCAGGGGCAGAAATAATTGAGTCTGCTGAAGCTGTCAATATTGATGATCAGGCTTTGGAATTAATCAATGTAGGAACCTTTCAAGGGGAAATCTATCAGGGCAAAACTGTAATTGTCGCTTCGGGTGCCACTCCTAAAAAGCTACATATTCCTGGAGAGGAGAAGTTTGCCAGGATAGGTGTCCATTGGTGTGCACAATGTGCCGGGCCTGCCTATAAAAATGGTACGGTAGTTGTGTGTGGCAATGACAACCGGGCGTTAGAAGCAGCAGTGTATTTGCTGCAATTGGCGGAAAAGGTCATTTTGATAAATAGGGAAGACACATTACAAGGTGATACAACACTGCAGAATAAAGTCCTGTCCTGTGATACGTTTCACTTGATGCATCGTACAGAAATAAAAGCAATAATCGGTAGTGAAACAGTTGATGAAGTCGAGCTGTTATCTTTAGATAATAACAGCGTCAGGAGAATGAAAGTTGATGGTATTTTTATATATGGCGGGCTTAAACCGGCTGCAGAATTCTGTAAGATGAAAAAGGATAGCCGGGGGTATTTATTGGTTGATTTCAGGCTGCAGACTACCAGCAGGCTGCAGACTACCAGTCCTGGTATCTTTGGGGCAGGCAATGTTATAAGGCCGGAATCTCAGATTGTGATTGCTGCAGGGGAGGGAGCTTTAGCCGCGTATTCGGTTGCTGAGTATTTGTCTTGATTGGTACCTGTTTTATTTTGAAAATTTGATCCTTTTATCTCTCTTTCTTTCGCTCTGTTCCAGAAATTTTTAATTATTTCGCCGTTACAGAACTCATCTGCAAAACTATAGGTCACCCCATTAGAAACATTATTTACAGTCACTTTTTCAATTTGCTGTTTTTCAGCGAATCTGCGGAGCATAAAAGCGCCAAGAATGTCTCCTCTCCATCGTTTTTCACTAGCAAATGACTCATTGTTGAGATGTGACCTGTCTTCTTCTCTGACTAATGATTCAAAGTGTTTGAATATGAATTTTTCAAGCGAAAATTTCTTCTTGTATTTCTTATACCTTCCTGAAAGTTGCTGCTTGATATAATTAATTATTCTAGTGAGATACAGGATAGTCATATAATCAACTCGGTGTCCTTTATACTCTTCGCAACTGGCAAGGGTTGAGCGCCAGAACGACGGGTTTGGGAATTGAATGTGTTCCTGATGCCTAATAAATAAAGGACTTCCCGGTACAGGATAGTAGATATTTGCTCCAATAAAACAGGGTTCCGGCAAAAGGTGGAGGATAGTCTCAATCATATTGTCAATGCTGTCTTCAGGAAGACCAAGAATAATATGCACAGTGGTTTTTAATCCATATGAGTCAGCATCGTTAACTATTTTGTTAAATTGCTGCAGTTTCCCAGGCCTGCGCACAGCTTGTCTGCGGTGGGCATTATTGGTTACCAGTGCAAGATCAAGATGGCTGAAGCCGTTAGTAATCATGGATTTTAAAAGTACAGGTGTAAGGCTTTTAGCTGATATACCGTTCATGGCAGAAAGGCTGATGTCCGGCTTATCTAACTTTTTAATTCCATTCAGAAAAGTGGCTGCATGGTTTTGGTTAGCTGTAAAGTTGTCGTCTTCAATATCAAAATGGGTAATGCCATACTGTTGCAGGCAAAGGTCAACTTCTTCGAGAACCTTTTTAACAGAACGCAGTCTGAAAGAACCACATGGTGAAGCTGAAAGGGCACAGAAACCGCAAGAATGTGGACATCCTCGACTGGTCTGCAGCATTGTATAAGCCTTGTGATTAATGCTATAAGCACTGGGGTCAAGAAGACTTCTGGCTGGAAATGGCAGCTCATCTAAATTGTTCACAATTGCGAAATCTGGATGGAGATAGATGGTATTCCTGATAGTAAAACCAATTCCCGGTATCGTCTCGATTTCCTTTCTATTTGGAAAACCATTTCGAAGTGTTTTACAAAGTGAGAGAAATGACAGTTCTCCTTCTCCACGAATTATATAATCTACAGATCCGGACTTGAGAATGTGCTCAGGCATTGCCCAAACATGAGGGCCTCCTAACACAGTAAGAATATTAGCATTAATTTTTTTAGCTGATTTGCTGATATCCAAAGCTATTTCACTGTAAGGGCTGAATCGAGCAGTAATTCCTACCAGGTCTGGTTTTATCCTTTTAATTTGTTCCCCGATTTCAGCCACTGTTAGACCGAAATGGTAATAGTGATTGAATAATTTATAAGGGCTTTTGTTGTTTAAAGCATAATAATGTCGGATGTACCTGAATTCGCTCGGTAATGGTATTGTTCTGCGCATTTCCGGATTATGGCCATCCAAGATTATCACTTCAAACCCATTATCCAGTAAAGGGGCGGCCAGATAGGCAAGACCTAGAGGGTAGGTTCTAATGGCAGTCTGATAAAAATCCTGTATTGGTGGCTGAATCAGTAGAATGCGCATGTGTTTAGGAAAATAGAAAGTATTCTGGTAACAATTGATTAGGGTGAAAAAATTTTATGGCAAAATTGAGGGAAATTGAATATGGAGCTATGTTAATCCTAACCGAGATAATACGTTAATTGAACTTCCTGGCTTGCAAAAATACTATATATTGAAATCGGGCAAAGTGCTTTTCACCAACAACAAAAATATGATTTCGAACAAAATAACCCAAACCACTAAACATTACAAAAATAGTTACCGAAACTCGGTAAGTACCCTTGGCCAGACCTAATCATGCTGAAGTGGAATTAATTGGAGTAGAAATGATAAACCAAGAAAATGATAAACAAAAAATGATAGAAATTCCATGGTCAAAAAGCATAATCCTACCATTCTTTTGAACTCGTTTAATAATTCTTTTACGCTCCCCTGACTCTCGTTTGGTTTATGGTATGCAGTTAGCCAGAAAAAATCATGAGCCTTCTAAAGGAATAAATATTTTTTACAGAAATTACCGGTCTAGGTGTAATGCAATGATAGTCTATATTATAAGGCATAAGGAATTCTGCCGATCAATTGTTTTTTAAATGAAAAATCAGTAAGGAGGTTAGTATGAAAGATATCATTATGAAGAATTTGATGGCCAGGGATGTGATGTACACATCGCCAGAGACATCCTTAATGGAAGTAGTTACTACAATGCGAGGAAATAATGTTTCTTGCATGGTTGTTATGGAGGGGGGCCTCCCAGTAGGAATTATCACCGAGCGAGATGTGGTCGCTATTATGGCCAAGGTTTTGGAAAGCCCACGGTCAGGAGAACTTCATGCCTCGGATTTTATGTCTGCACCACCAATTACCATAAACAAAAACGCGACACTTTTTGAAGCGTTAGTAATTGCGCAGGCTCGTAAGATAAGACATTTACCGATCGTTGATACTCAAGGAAAATTAGCAGGTATTGTGACGTATTCAGATCTTGTTCGTATGCAGCTCTATATTATTGAAAAACAGCGTGAAATCAT
>CAMYJP010000378.1 GCA_947258675.1 uncultured Desulfobulbaceae bacterium
CACCAGGGGTAAAACCTATTAAGGCAATGAGTTTGGTTGATAATGTTTCAATGGTAACTGCTCTGGCAAATGATGAAGGATATGAGAACACCTTGCTTCGACAACTAGAGATTTTTTTAAAACCAAACGATATTGTTGTTGCTTTATCAGTTAGTGGTAATTCACCTAATATTTTAGAAGCAATAAAATATGCGATCCAAAATGGAGCTACTACCATTGGTCTCACAGGCTTTGATGGTGGTAAACTTTATAGCCTTGTTGACATTAGTTTACATATTCCAACAGATCAGGGCGAATATGGACCTGTGGAGGATGTTTTTCAGATTTTAGATCATCTAATATATTCCTATCTGAGACTTGAGCGACTCGGTCGTCTCAAGCACTGACGATAACTCCATTGACACAGTGCCAGAATTTTTCCAGAAGGCTCTTCTTTAGTTTTGGGAAATCTTTCATCATATCAATATATTAAAGCTATAGTGCTAGCAGCTGGTATCGGATCACGTTTGCGTCCTCTAACTGGTCTACTGCCTAAATGTCTAATGCCAGTTAATGGCAGGCCTCTGCTTGAATATTGGCTCAGCAGCTTAACGGCAGCTGGAGTAGGTCCATTTTTAATCAATACCTTTCATCATGCTGAGTTAGTCCAGGATTGGTTGAATCGGTGTCAATATGTTGACAGAGTCAAAATTACATCCGAAAAAAAACTTCTTGGTACAGCTGGAACTCTTTTGGCGAATAGCGATTTTATTGATGACAATCCAGTAATGCTGATCCATGGAGATAATTTATCAGTCTTTGATGCGACAAGCTTTTTGCGAGCTCATAGGCAGCGTCCTGCTGGCACAGAAATAACAATGATGACGTTTATAGCTTCCCAACCTGAACAATGCGGTATTCTGGAGTTGGATGATATCGGCATTGTGCGGGGTTTTCACGAAAAAGTGACTCATCCACCAGGTAACTTAGCTAATGGTGCGGTTTATATTGTTGAGCCAGGGGTTATAGACTTTTTGGCAAGCCTGAAGAAAAATACTATTGATTTCAGTACTGAGGTTCTTCCCCATTATTTGGGCAGGATTTACACTTACCACAATTCAATTTATCACCGAGATATTGGTACCATTGAAAGCCTGTTGGCTGCTCAAGTTGAATATCCACATTCCGTTCAAATTCCTTCGGTAACTGATTCGTGGCATAAATTCTGCAAACAATATGTTTTTAATGGTGAAAATGGGCTGGTCCGTTTATTGGCCAAAGCAATGCAAGCTATTTTTGTTGAAAATGATTACGAACTCGAACATATAATTGATAATAAAGAGTTAGCAACTAGCAAATTTATCGTTCAGGTTACAAAAGACCAAGTAAATTTGAATAAAATAATTAATCTTATTCAAAGAAGCGGTTTACCAAAGGCTAATGTATTTTTGTATTTTTCAAATGTTCAGAAAGGTTTTAGCTCCTATGAGATATATAAACAACATAACCTTAAGAGCTTAGCAATTTGTGCCACCGATTAGAGTTCGGGTAACCTAGGTCTCATGTTTTAAATTAATTTTCAGTCAATGGCGAAGTATTCAATTCAATTGACTGATATTTACAGGTATTTTCAGAAAAGAAAAAATAATATGGGCGAAAAGTTAATAGTTATCGGCAGCAATTCATTTTCAGGTGCCCATTTTGTTGATTTTGTTCTTTCTCAAGGGTTTGAAGTCATTGGCATCAGCCGATCTCAAGAGCCTCATGCAGTATTCCTTCCTTATAAAAAGAGGGAGAAAGCTAAATTTACATTCTATCAACTAGACCTTAACAATGATTTTCATGAGATCGCTAAATTACTTTATACGTTCAAACCGGACTACGTCGTTAATTTTGCGGCTCAAGGTATGGTAGTTGAAAGTTGGCAACAACCAGATCAATGGTATATGACTAATCTAGTCTCCGCAGTACGGCTTCACGATAAGCTGAGAGACCTTAATTGCCTAAGAAAGTTTGTTCAAATATCCACCCCGGAAGTATACGGTAATTGTGAAGGGACTATTAAAGAGAGTACAGAATATAATCCCAGTACCCCTTACGCAGTCTCCAAAGCTGCTGTAGATATGAGTCTGATGTGTTATTGCCAAGCATACGATTTCCCTGTCACATTTACCAGAGCAGCGAATGTCTTTGGACCTGGACAACAGCTGTACAGAATAATACCTCGTGCAATACTCTTTTTTTTGACTGGAAGAAAACTTCCATTACATGGTGGAGGCCAATCGGTTCGATCATTTATTCATATAAATGATATAATAGATGGAACTTTTAGAGTTTGCCGACATGCTCCTGCAGGAGAGATTTATCACTTTGCAACAGCAAAAAATATTTCTATTTATAACCTTGTAAAAATGATAGCAGAACAATTGGGTGTTAATCTAGAAACTAGCATAGAAATAGTTGGTGATAGGCTAGGTAAAGACTTTGTATACCAACTGGATAGTTTAAAAGCAAAAACAGAGCTGGGTTGGAACGATCAAGTCAGTTTAGAACAAGGAATTGAAGAAACAATCGGTTGGGTAAAAGATAACATGACAGTATTAAATGAACAGCCTCTAAATTATATCCACAAACCATAGAACCTGAAAAAAAATGGATAGACAAGCAGGAAAAACATTGTGAAAAAAGATCGTTACAAAATTGATAATCATAAGCTGAATTATCATATTCATCGGGTATCTGATTGGTTGTCGGGAAAGAAAATCATACCAATATATATGGAAATCAGTCCATCCGGTTTGTGTAATCATCGTTGTACGTTTTGTAGTGTCGATTTTATGGGGTACAAGCGGCGTTTTTTAGAGACATGTTCTCTGAAGGAGCGTTTAACCGAACTGGGTAGACTGGGTCTTAAGAGTGTAATGTATGCCGGTGAGGGGGAACCGTTTCTTCATAGAGAATTTTCT
>CAMYJP010000379.1 GCA_947258675.1 uncultured Desulfobulbaceae bacterium
AAAAAAGGACACTTGAAACGATGAAGATAAAAGCAACAGTTACATTTCTGTTAGGTGCTGCTTTCCTTTTTATTGCCCCTCTTTGCTTCGCTAAAAAGGCGGAAATGCCTCAAAGCATCAACGTGCAGGAACTTGATGTAATTGCACCGGAAGACCTACAACCTAGCGACTTGCCAATTTCTGAAGAAACTATCCTCCCAGAGGATTTGTTTGGTGGTCGAAATGCCTACGCCCATCCATTTTTATCCTTTACTATCAAACATTCTGATAATGTCTTCCGTGACCGGGATAATGTCCAGTCAGACTGGTCATGGGTCTTTTCTCCAGGCATCTGGGTTGCAGTTCCCGGCTCAGACAAAATCATTCTCAGTGTATCATCTTCAACTGCTCAACCTGGTGGCTTAAGTATGTTTCTTGAAAAGCCTGAATCTTTTAGTCGATACCAGGCATATGCTTTTTATGGTGCAGACCTGGAATACTTCAGTGAGTTTGATGAGAGGGATCACACCAAGCAAACCGCCAATGCTTTTTTTCAGTATAACTTCAGAGGTGGCCTCTCCCTTAATGTATATGACAAATGGGTAGATTCCGAAGATCCGCTGAGATTCAGTGATATACTCATAACGGATAAGTACATGAGCAACCTTCTCGGTGTTATCCTGGATTATGATATTACTGACAGGCTCAATGTCCGTTTGGATCTCAACAATTATTACCTTGAGTACGAAGAAGATTTGAACACCTTCAAAGATAGAACAGATAATGGTTTTTCCATCTATGGGTTCTTTGATTATTCACCTAAAACCTCATTTTTTGCTGAACTGCGCTATATGAATGTCGACCATGATCAGGAAAGTTCCCCAGACAGCGATCAGACAACGGTTTATGGCGGTATGAACTGGAACCCAACCCAGGCTACAAAGTTAATGGCAAAAGTCGGTTTGGAAAATAAAGAGTTCACAAATATCGATGAAGATACTGTTACAAAATTCTCATTTGAGGCTCAAGTTCGACACGATATCAGTGAAAAAACGAGCTTCACACTTTTTGGAACGCAAAAATTAAACGAAACAAAAATTTCAAGCACTACTTACCAGCAGATGCATGCACTGGACGGTACATACAACCAGCAATTTACTGAAAAAATTTCCGGCAATATCACTCTTGGCGCCATTAAGAATGAATACCGTGGAGGCGCAAACGATCGAGACGACCTGGTGTACAATTTTGAGCCCGGTGTCCAGTTCATGATTAAACGATGGCTGCTTCTTCGCGGCTGGTATGCCTATACTGAAAGGGATTCAGATGTAGACATCTATGATTATACTGAAAACGCTTTCTACATCAGTTTGAGCGCCGGTATGTAATCTCGAAAGCCCGGTCATAGTTGTAACTGTATATTCCCCACTGGAACAGTCCGGCTGGGGAATATTTCATTGAACCAAAAGCAGAGTAAATATTAATATGAGTTCCAGAACTAGTTATTTTACCGGCTCCGTTCTCTCCCTCTCGTTTTTATTCTTATGCTGTTTTGTCACTATCTGTTTTGCCAAGGGCTATGTAGTCGGTGAAGGCGACACGCTGAAAATAACTGTCTATGACCATGAGGACCTCTCAACAACGGTCCGAATAGACGGCCAGGGCGACATACTTCTTCCCCTTTTGGGAAGAGTTCACGTGGGTGGGCTCACCGTTGCCAAGGTAACAGACAAAATTGCCGAAGCTCTCAACGATGGTTATATTGTCAACCCTCAGGTGAATGTTTTTATCGAAGAGTTCAGGAGTAAAAAAGTCGTCATCCTGGGTCAGGTGTTTAAGCCTGGGGTTTATGAACTCAGCGGATCCACAACCTTTCTTGAGCTGCTCTCAAAAGCAGGCGGACTGACAGAAAATGCTGGTGATACAGCCAATGTCAAAAGCAAGGGTGCAGGACAGGGTGAGCCATTCAGCAAAACCATCAACATTAAATCACTGCTTGAAGGCGGTGACCTTTCAGAAAACTTTCTTATCAATGACGGCGACAATGTTTATATCGAGAAGGCGGGGATCTGTTATGTGGCCGGAGAGGTGAAGAAACCGGGAGCCTACAAAATAGATGACTCCACAACCGTTATTAACGCCATCACCCTTGCCGAGGGCTTCACCGGCAAGGCGAAAAAAAAGAGTGTTAACATCATTCGCGTCATCGATGGTGAGAAAATCACTCTGGAAGACATGGAACTGACTACCCCTGTGATGGATGAAGATGTAATCATTATCCCGGAAAGTTTCTTCTAGTCCGGTACAAGCAACCAATTTTCCCTGCCAGGTATTCTCTTACCTTTCCCCATTTCAATTGCTTGAACAAAATCCTCTTGGGCTTGAAAAGAAAATGATACGATAAGTGTTTGGTTATGATATGATTATGTAAAGTTTTTTTTAAAATACCACCATAGAGCAACGGAGATTTGATCTTAATGACTGAAGAAACTTTAGCTCCTGTTAAAAGGGAAGATGAAATTCACCTCCGCGATTACCTTCGGATTATCCAGAAACGGCGCTCGCTCGCTGCGACCTTTTTCATCATAACTGTTGCCCTGGTGCTTCTTTTCACCCTTGCCCAGACACCCAAATACCTGGCTAGCACCCAACTCCTTGTAGAAAAAAACCAGGCAGTCGAACTCACCGGCCGCTATCGATATACGCCATGGGATCCCTATTTCCTCGATACGCAATTTGAACTCATTAGAAGCAAGAATGTTATATACAGAGTAATCAACGACCTCAAGCTTGATACCAGGTATCGGGATCAATTCTTAAAGGACGAATCCTCCTTTTCCCCCCTGTCCTCAGCGCAAGCCTATGTGAAGGGTATCATTGCCATCCTGATCCCAAAAGACAAAGACGATGCAGAAAGTGAGAAATCTCTAGTAGATGATG
>CAMYJP010000380.1 GCA_947258675.1 uncultured Desulfobulbaceae bacterium
AGGAATTATTTCCCGTTTCCATGATTTCAATATTAAATTGAATTTCCCTTTTTAGCGAGTCAAAATAGTCCTTTTCATCACAAAGGAGTGACCGTTATGCGCACACTCCCGCTGTCTACCCTGAAAACCTGAAAGTCTGCTTTTGACTATTATCGATGCAAGATACTCAAATAAGTATTTCCGCTTTCGCGACAAAGCTGATGCCCAATCAAATTTCACCAGCTTCCGCTTTGGGTCGATAGTACGCGCTCACCTTCAGTTATCAAACAGGTACTTTCGGCCAGAAGCTGCCATTGGATGAAAAACAACGACACTGACCCCATTGATCGAAGTGTTTTACAATCGATGTAGACGGCATTCATATTTGGGCTATATCAGTCCTGTTGAATACGAACAGAAATATGCCGTTTAATTGTTTACTCCGTTATTTTGGGGGAGCCTCAGTCCGTCCCCTATTATTTCAAATTATCATATCGTTTATTTTTTATCCTAATTAAAAGAGAGTTTTTACTCTGACCCCAAATATTCTCCAAATATTCTCCAAATATTCTCCAAATATTCTGACCCCAAATATTGTAAATATTTAACTGTCTATTTTTGATCTGTTTTTTGTTGTGCTTCACGTCTCTTATTTGTAGACTCTTTCTTAAAGGCGCCTCTAGATATCATATTCGCCGTGTAGCCCTCAGCCAAGAGTTCTACGAGTTCAGGCTGTGACATGTCATGTAGGCATGATTGATCTGGATAATTCGGCAGCATTTCTATGAGCCTCTCCTTTGGCGTTTCACGATAACCGTCAACGAAGAAATCAAACATTTCCATTGCTGTATCCGCTCTACGAGATTGCTTTCTGTAAACACCAAAGTATGTGTCTGGGTGTTTGGCATAGTCGGCTAGCTCTTCAGGTGTCATATCAAAAGTGCCTGTCCATGCATTGTCGGTAGCTGGGTCATAAAAAGCACAAAATGCCTTATCATCCGTTACTATTGCTTCTGTTATTTTTGCTTTTACTTCCTTCCCATCAGGGCCAGGTACTACATAGTACTGTCCAATTTGTATCCGAGGCGGCTGACCTGATGAAAACGCCTCAGATGGAAGTTCACCCTCAAAAGTCTGAGGAATCTCACGATGCTCTTCTATTGATTTTAATAGTTGAAACATTGGCCAGTGCTTTTCCCGCGCTCGGGCAGCATCCCTTAGTGATGGGAATTCATCTCCCATAAAATCGTGTATCTTATAACCACGAAATGAGACCATAGTAGCGAGTGATGCTGTATCTAGTACGTACTGATCATTCATGTTCGTCACGCAAACATATGCCTCTGGAGCTGGCTTACCATTGATCTCCAATCCTTCTGACTGTTTTATTATACGATCAGCACGGTCCATAGCTATACCGGCAGCTTCTTGAGTGTGCAGTGGTTTATTAAGATTTATGAATATTAACCTCTTATGATCAGCTTTCTTTTCGAGAGCACCATATAGCTTGCTACCAACTTTTGCTCGTGATGATTTAGTTGTTTCGATCTCTCGTGACTTAGCTTCTACGGAATATTTTTCGCCAGTCTCTATAAAAGTGGCTGTGAACTCACAATGCTTTGATGCTCTGTCAGACTCATCCTCAAATTCCAGCTCAAAGCCTGCCTTGATTAACCATGCTGCGACCTGAACTTCAAAAAATGCACCTTGAAAATTGTCATTGTTCTTAAGTCGATTGATTAGCTTGGTTTCTATATCTTCACCGTTATGGGCTATAAGATAGAGATTATATGCAAGCCTATTGTATGCCGATACAGCACCTGTCAATGGTGTGGAGAATATAGCCCCTGGCTTTTTAGAATGTAACTTTTGAAGGTGGCAAATCTTATCGTACCATTGCAATATTGGATGACGTTCAGCAAGTGGTTTTGCAATCTCGGCATTGCCCCACTCTTCGCCTAATGTATTTTTGATGTAGTTGGCAAGAAAATCAGGGAAGCTCTTCCACTTTCCATAGTGCAGCTTGTCACCTATAGCGATAAAGCGATATCCCTTGAATTCTGTTGAGATAATCGGCCGACCCAAACCCTGTTGTTTCTGGCGCTGTAATTCTTTGACCTTATACTTCTCGAAATGGCGCTGACCTTGCTCAACAATATCTTTTTCGAATTTATCACGAGCAAGCAAAGCGGGGAGTGTATGCTGCACTCCACCATGACATTGTTTGAACTTCTTCCCACTACCGCAATAACATGGGTCGTTTCGACCAATTTTGGGACCGCGTCGGAATGGAGTGCTAGCTTTAGTCATTAGAGAATACTATTTTAATCGATGAGTGGGTTTCACAAATTATTAAAAATTTAGGTACTTACCCAATTAGCTCTTTCAACATCTTGAGATCTTGGACTTAACTGTGGTGAAATCCTCCAAAAGGATGAGACGATGACCTACTTTTCTTGATCCATTCACAAGAAACCGTGGTCTGTCTCCTATTATTCTCATTTTTACTCCTTTTTAAATATAACTTATATTAGTGTGAAATAATAACCCGATATGATTCTGATAAATATTCCGTATTCCCGTTTTCAATCATTAACATAATGCATATTTCGTTTATATATTGAGTCACGTAAAGAGGAATTATTTCACTTTTTCCTGATTTCAATAGTATTTATCAAACGGCGGCTTTGGGTCGATAACAGCATATATCAATTTCAGTTCTAAAGGCAGCTATGTCTTACAGCTGACCGAACTATAGATCATGGTATGCGGTGTTTTGGAAGTCACACTATTCAAACTCCGAGAGCCGATACTATTGCGGCGCCCCTTGTTCGAGTGTAGAGTTTGGACTTTCTATCCCCATAACGCAAAGGAGTGCGTCATGCTGATTATTACCCGCCGTATCGATGAAACTGTGCTTGTTGGTGACAACATTGAAGT
>CAMYJP010000381.1 GCA_947258675.1 uncultured Desulfobulbaceae bacterium
TTTATGATAGCAGCCCACTGAAAAGAGTAAAACAATGGGTTGAGAACCATCCTTATGGTGGTTATTGGGGAGCATTTAACGTGAATGGTAGTCAACTAGATTCCACCGTAATTAATGACAATTCTAAAATTATATGGAAATGCGGCCTTGTAAAAAACGGCCAGCAATTAGATTGTTCTCGCAATGAAATTATTGAGGACGATTATAACCATACAATACAAATAGTTATGTCGTTCATTCAGGAAGCTGATTTCAAATGATTTATAAGCACTAATAAGTAAACGATGCTACTTTAAATGGGGTCAAGAAAATGAATGGGGTAAGAGTAAAATAAATCTTAATTTCACTTTTATTTGCGTTATTGGTAGATGCTCAGGAAGTATCTAAACCTCTGTGTTTCACACCTAAGCCGAGGCTTGCCAAGCGGCACCTTTCCCTGCTGATGAAATACTGATTGAGTCAAAATCTATAAGATATATATTGATTTTGCTCCGAGTCAACTTCCAATATAGGTATGTGGACCTTAAATCACGAAATGAAAATCTTGTTTTGTAAGACCTGAACCTTGATTTTTATTTAATGTTTAACTTTACCCTGTTAGTTACAGAAGACCAAGTGTCAGGTGGCCACAAAATTTTGGTTGGAAAGGAATTCCCTGGAATAATCCCATAGGTGCTTCACAATAAACACGACCTGATGACACCATCAACACTCAAACCTGGACACCAAAATCTGGATGAAGTATCTTGCCATAGACTAAGTGCTGGTTAGCCCGGCACCTTCTTAACCTGACGGCATAATTACCAAGGCTTTCCAGCTTTATTTCCCCGCTAACTTGTCGAAAATACAGGACCACCACTATGAGACGATTCAAAAATATTCTTCTGGTTATAAACGATAAGGTTGAGAATGAAACAGCTATACAAAAAGCCGTTAATCTTTCCAAACACAATCAGGCCAGACTGACTGTTATTGAGGTACTTGAAGAATTTCACAATCTCAATCATTTTTTCAAAAGTGATCGCTCAACAAATGTGTTGGAGGAACTCATTAAAGAAAAACAAGACAACCTTCACACCTTGCTAGAACCATACCGTCAAGATATTGAGATAAGTTTCATAGTATGCCAGGGAAAACCTTTTATTGAAATCATCCGAGCGGTTCTTAAAAATAATTTTGATTTAGTTATTAAGACATGTCACCAGCATGGAAGTTTGAAGACAATTTTGTTTGGCACTTCAGATATGCACCTGCTTCGCAAATGCCCCTGTCCTGTGTGGCTGATAAAGTCGAATGAAGAAACAGAATGTCAGCGCATCCTGGCGGCTGTTGATATCGAACCATCTGTTGATAATGAAAAGATGGATCCCCTTAACCAGCAAATCCTGGAAATGGCAATATCGCTGACAATATCAGAATTTGCTGAACTGCACATTGTCCATGCCTGGATGTATTTCGGTAAAGACATGCTGCACTCATCCAAATCTGATTTTTTTAAGAAAGAGGTTGCCGCCTGGATGAAAGATCAAAAAAGGGAAATCAAGACTAGGTTCGAGGAGTTCCAGCTCAAACTGGACCAGGTTCCTGTGAAAAAAGGATTAGATAGTTTCCACCCGAAAGTTCATTTTCTTGAGGGTGACGCCTATGAAATAATTCCACGGTTGGCAGAAGAAAAAAACGTGGATTTAGTCATAATGGGTACTGTCGCCAGGACCGGGTTGCCAGGTTTTTTTATGGGAAACACTGCAGAAAGCATACTGAACCAGTTAAACTGTTCTGTCCTTGCAATAAAACCTGAAGGCTTTGTTTCTCCGGTGAGGCTGGGTACAGAATAAACGCTACAATCTTGCCGGACAAATTCTACTTGCCCCGTAATCATGATGACTGATATCTTGCTTTGGCAAGCGAATGATCTACACCCTATGTCGACTCACAACAGCAACAAATTATACTTAAGAATTCTCATACGCCTCCGCCCCGTCCTGAAATGGATTTTCAAGCTTCGCGGCTCATCAAAGGCTATTGCGGGTGGTCTCTCTCTTGGCATGTTTATCGCCTTGACTCCGACAGTAGGGATTCAAGTCATTCTTGCCGCTCTGTTTGCAACAATATTCAACTTGAATCGTCCTGCAGCAATTATCACCGTCTGGATCACAAATCCTTTCACAATTCCAGCAATTTTTACTTTTAACTATTGGGTGGGATTAAAGATTTTTTCAGGCCCCCCTGTGTCAGATGTTGCCAAAAGGTTACTTGATTTTGTCAAACAAATGGCCAGTTTTGATATATGGCAGATGATGGACCAGTTTATAGCCTTTATGAAATTAGGGAAAGAAGTCCTTATTCCCCTTGCAACCGGGAGCATCATAGTTGGAAGTTGCATAGCTGGCGTAACATATGTTGTCTCTAAAAGGGTGTTGGAAGCATACTTTGCAAGACGGGAACGAAAAAGAAAAATACGACAAAACTCGAATGAGGCAAACGGAACGTAATACAATGTGCTCTATTATTACAAGGAGCAAGTTAAATATTCGTACTGGTAATTATAACCTGCTGGTGAATTTCAAAACTGAAGATCTATCACAAAATAACCTCCAGTTTATCGGTTCAGATGGAATATATATCTGGACTTATGAAGGAACACCAATAAGT
The DNA here is from genome assembly GCA_947258675.1 of uncultured Desulfobulbaceae bacterium. Next base: position 2,653 of record CAMYJP010000381.1, read on the forward strand.
CCAGCCTGACCTCGTTATCTTTCTTTTCTTTTTGATGTATTTCTTAACTGTATTCCTATGTTTTCCTGGTTTCTTGGCAATGGAACGCATGTTGAACCCTTGCCTGTGCACTGAAATACTGTCCATAAAAACCTCCGGTGTGATCATACCATTTACCTCCTCTTGTGAGAAAATAAACACCTGGGGAGGTAGTACACTTTTCATTGCCATTTTTGGTACTCATTTATATTACCAGTGACAAAAATAAGGTTTGTTTTAT
>CAMYJP010000382.1 GCA_947258675.1 uncultured Desulfobulbaceae bacterium
GTTCCTCTTTGCTTTGGATATGAGGACAACGTACTGTATTTTCACTCCGCTCGTAAAGGCAAAAAATTAGACATACTCAAGCAGAACGATAAAATTTGTTTTGAATTCGATGTTGTTCAGGGTACAGTGGAGTCCGCGAAGGCATGTGAATGGGACATGAATTACCGGAGTGTTATCGGATTCGGAAAGGCTTCATTAATTGATGATCCTGAATCAAAGCAGAGGGCAATGGATATTATCTTCCAGAACTATTCGGGCAGGTCAGCTGAATATACAGATGCTGCAATCAAAAGTGCAGTGATCATAAAGGTTGAAATAGACAGTATGACGGGAAAGAAATTCCGTGACATTATACCTGAAGTCGAGGAATGATCCCGATTTCTACTATGAGTAACCTCCCCTCGAATAACTAAGTCTATTAACTTGAGCGGGTTATGGAAGAAACATCGCTAAATATAGATGAAATAAAATGGAAGGGCGTTCCGATCAAGTACTGTGAATTCAAGAGGGCCTGTAAGGATTTCATCAGCATGGAACGTTCAGACATGGAGTACAGCGTAAAGGATCTCACGTTGTGCTGTGTGTTTAAGAAGGATAGGGATATCATAATCAGGACCATGTTGCCCACGCCCGGGAAAAATTCAATGCACAATATTGCCCTGGAGGAGAAGGATTAAGAGGACTGTGGAGAGTAGCAGTAGCATGTCTGATGCGTTTGAGATCGTGGCGCGGAAGGCCGGTGTGGAAATATATGAAATAGACGCAAAAAAAATCTATCCGAAAGAGAGCGTGAGATTGAAATGCCAGGTTCCTTTATGTGAGTTCTATGATGTTTGTAAGGTCTGTCCACCCAATATCCCGGGCGTCGGAGAATTCAGTGAGGCCCTGAAAAGCTACAACAGGGCTTTTTTGGTGGTATTGCGTGAAAAAGTTAAAGATATTGCCATCTATCGTAAGGATTTTAGCGCTGAATTGAGATTGGCCAAAATTGTGTCCCAACTTGAATTGATTGCTTTTCAGCATGGCTACTACCTGGCTTTGGGGCTGTGTGTAGGGGGGTGCAAATTGTGCTCAAAATGCACACCCCAGGGTGAGCCCTGCCGCCACCCGTTTAAGGCGCGCCCAGGCCCGGAGGGTTTCGGCATTGATATTACTGCCTTGGCCCGGGAAGCGGGGGTGCCGGTGGAATGGCCTCCGAGGGAAGGGGTCAGTTTTATAGGTCTGGTACTTGTCTGATAGAAGACATGTATAGGGTGCAATTAATCTTGCTTAAGTGAGAAGGAAACAGGATCATTTGAAATTTGTGCTGAAGTCACGAGAGACCATAAAAACGCCTAAGATCTTTGCCAAAGCCAGTGAAGGCGTTGTTGGCAGAGAGCTGGAAATAAAATCGATACTGGCGGCCATGGACGCGGGCAAACATATTCTCTTGGAAGGCCCCCCCGGCACATCTAAGTCGACCCTTCTCAGAAAAATAGCCCGGGTAACCGATACCCCTTTTTATACCATAGAAGGCAACGTTGACCTGACCCCGGCCAAACTCGTCGGCCATTTCAATCCATCTCAGGTGATGGAAGACGGCTATAGACCCGAATACTTTGAAAAGGGTCCTCTAACAAGGGCTATGGAAGAAGGTGGGATTCTTTACCTCGAGGAATCCAACCGAATGCCGGCAGATGTTTCAAACGTGCTTATTTCTCCTATGGAAGAAGGTGAAATATACATCCCCAGGTATGGGGCCATAAAGGCTGTTCGTCCATTTACCGTGATAGCGGCCCAAAATCCCTTCGATGATGTCGGCACTGTCAGAGTCAGCAGGGCCTTTATGGACCGTATTTGCCTGATCAAAATGAATTACCAAAACGAAGAAGAAGAGCAGCAGATTGTCCGCCTTCGGACCGGATGTGAAGATTTCGATATCATTTCTATAGCGGTAAAAATGAGTCGGAAAACGAGAGAACACCCGGATGTCAAACTCGGAGCCTCAGTTCGGGCTGCCATTGATCTGGTTGATATATTTGCCAGTCTGCAGAAATTATCCGACCAACCGGAGCAGCATTTCTTGATAGCGGCCCCCATGGCTTTGTCCAACAAGATTTGGCTTAATGAAATCACGAGTAAAACCCCGGAAGGGATTATAGATGATATCTGGTCTGATCTGAGAGCCGACCTCGATAAACTGCTGGGGCATGATGAAGATGAGACAACCGGTTCATTATTGCGGCGGATGATCTATGAAAAGGGCTTGGACAAAAACAAGGGAAGGGAAAGAGAGGAGAAAGAGGAGCATTATGTAAAAAAAAACAGCTTTTCGACAAGATAATGTGCGATGCTGCCTGGCATTCTCAATACTACCGGACGGCTTCATATCTGAACACCCATCCGGAAGCGCTTCCCGTATTTTTTGATGAGGTTGATTCGCTCGGGCTTTTGGTTAATATTTTCGGCACGTTAAAGCCTAAGGTGCGGGCCCTGGCTATTAAGATAGCCAGTCGACTGATTATTAACATTGCCAGGCAGATTGCTGATACAGGGTCCCGTTCCGGTCATCTCAAATTAATTCGGGGCTTTACTGAGGGAAACGAGATTGAACTGGACCGCACTCTGGAAAACTATGTGGAAAGGCCGGAAGGGGGTATTTTTGAGAATATAGCTTCGTATGCCAGGGAAAGAGAGAAAACAGCATTTTTCGTCATACTTGACAGCAGTTATTCCATGAAGGGTATGAAGGTTATCCTGGCTGCAATTACGGCGGCCTCTAGTGCCTATCACTTCAAACGGGATTACGCAATCCTATCTTTTAGCGATACTGGTTCCGTTTTAAAGGGAGTCGATGATAGCATAGGACCCGAAAAGGTCTTGGAAAGGTTGTTTGCCTTGGAGTTGAGGGGCACTACCGATATCCGCCGG
>CAMYJP010000383.1 GCA_947258675.1 uncultured Desulfobulbaceae bacterium
CGATACCAGTTTAATATTGTCCGTACGGCAAATGCGTGCCGTAAATCATGCAGGCGGGGGCCATGACTGGCGTGCGATCCTCGGAGGCCGATTCTTCGTGACAGTTTAACGAACGTGTTACGCACGTTGCACCCTGTTAAGCGGGTGCCGTAGTCAGATAGGAAGAAATTTGTGTCCCGGGGAATCGGGCAGCTTCGATTCCGCTGGCATTCATATTGTTGAAGTGCACGCTGTGTAGATGGATGCAATGGGAGCAGGCGTGACTTTCCAAACTTTGATTGGACAATGGTAAGTATGCCCTGCGTTAGATCAACGTCTTTGCATTGAAGATTGATGGACTCCTTCATTCGCATTCCGGTAACTGAAAGCAATCCGAATAACGTGTAATAGGTATATGGCCGCAGACCTATCTTTGAAGGAAGTTGCTTTGCAGCTTCAAGCAGTCGCTTAATCTCTTCATCTTTATAAATGTAGGGAGCTTTCCGGTGATAGTAATAGGGAAGCAACCCCTGTGGAGGGATCTCGGTTCTGGGGTCGGCAGCACTTTGATACTGCGCAAAGAGACGCACCATGCTGAGTCGTCGGGCCCACCATGCCGGCAGAACATCTTCTGGCTGCATGGCCCAATGGAGAGCCAGATCCCTGGTAATAAAAGAAGCTCCCTCCTGCTCAACGAAAAGCACGAATTTCGGAAGAATACTTCCTTCATCGCGTAACTTGAAACCGAGTTGCCGTCGTACGCTTAGGTACTCCTGAAGGGCAGTCCGTAGTTCGCTCATGCAACACCTCCCGGCCATGGTTGAGAAAGTGATCTCAAAGCCGCCATATCGACTTTCGTATATATTTCCGTTGTAGTTTGCGAGGCATGTCGCAGGAGTTCACCTATTTCACCCAAAGATGCACCTTTATGAAGCATATGAACAGCCAGCGAATGGCGCAACAGATGCGCACCCTTGCAAGGCGGATGGAGGTTCGCTCGTACAAGAGCCCGTCGAACTATATCACAGACGGCTACAGAGCTTGAAAATCCCTGGTGAGGCGCTCTTGCACGAATAAATACTCGCCGTGTTGAGCACACAGGGCGACCATGCTGAAGATATGCAACTAATGCTTCACCTACATCACAGGGAATCGGCAGGCGATCCTTTCGGGGTCCTTTTCCGCAAATGACAAGTTCCCCGGCCTCCCAATTGATGTCATCCAAATTCATTGCTGCAACTTCTCCGGCACGCAGGCCAAGTCGTGCCAGAAGCAATAATACTGTGTAATCACGCTGGCCAACTTTACTGCTCTGATCGCAGTTGCTCAAAAGACATTCTACCTCTTGTGGTTCAAGCGATTTAGGTAAGTCTGACAATCGCCAGTCTGAAACGGTTGGTATGAACTCAGCCAAATCAATGGCGATTTCTCCACGCATACGAAGATACCGGAAAAAAGAGCGAAGTGAAGTCACCATTAATTTGGCGGTTCTACGCTTGGCAGTCTTTGTATAGCTGAGAAGAAATGTGGTTACATCACGTGGACACAGTCTGTCTATCCGTATTTTGCTTTCATTAAAACGATCAGAAAGAAAATGCCGAACCATGGGAATATAGTTTGCTGGTGTAGCTGGGGAAAGTCCGCGTTCTTGTAAAAGATACTGCGCGAATCTTTTCTCAATAGAATGGAAAATACAATTCCCACTTATCACATGAGAAGAAGTAGCACGGTCTAAATGCTTACACAGCGATCTTAAAGTGGAAAAATCACCTCGACGAACAGATCCCTTTCTCCCGCTGCGTTTGATGAACTGATCAATCAGTTGATCGTTCAGGTCATTGATTTCAAGATGTTGTTGATGAAGCCATTTGCTGAATCTTGATACAAATCGTATCTTGTCTTTAACGTTTGACCTTGCATAACCCCGCTCTAATAGCAAGGCTGCAAAACTATTCATCGAAGGTTCTAATGGCCCGACACACAATCGGTTTACAACTGATTTTGAGAATAAATGTTCCAGCATGTTTCCTCCTTACTTAAGGTATGTTTCTGAAATTCATTCAGTAAGAAGGAACATACTATAAAATTATGCCGAGTAATCAAGTGCTGAGATATTAGCTAAGGATAAGAAAATAGAGGGATATTAAGAAAAGACTTCCATACAACTCGGCATAATCTGGAACTCCGCATAATGCCTGAAGGTATGGCAGCTGCCGGGTTTAGCAATACCTGCCGCCCTGATTGACGCAGTGACCGCCCGCTGCAGCGGTCTTTCCAGTGCGTGATGCCGCCGCACTATCCCTGACCGTGGATCAATGGAGCGTTCCGCTGCCGGGAAGACATACTGCCATGCCCATTGCAGGGCCGCGTTCGGATATTTCTTCTCAAGGGCAAAAGGCAAATATACCCTTCCAAATCCGTCTTGTAGATCTTTAGCATGCAGAACTTTCACTTTTTCAAGATGCCTCTTCAGATCGTCCTGTATTGATGACGGCAGTAAGGCTACCCTGTCAACAGCTCCTTTCGTATCGCGCAGGATTATCTGGTTATAGCTAAAATCAATGTCCTTGACACGCAGCCGCAGGCATTCTTTCAACCTGAGCCCCGAACCATACAACAGACTTGCCATCAGTCTTTTTGTGCCTTCAAGCTGTGCAATTACTTTTTTCGCTTCCTCCTTCGTGAATACCACGGGAATCCTTTTATGTCTTTTTGCCCTCTGAGCGTTACTGATAATTCCAATCTCTTTTTTGAGGACTTTCTTAAAAAGAAATACAATGGCATTCAGCGCCTGGTTCTGGGTATTGGCAGCCACATGTCCCTTAACTGCAAGGTGGGTGAGAAAACGGGCTATCTCTTTCTCACCCATTTCTGCCGGATGCCTTTTCCCATGAAAAAAGATAAATTTTTTT